>NZ_JBIUAT010000077.1:0-1080 GCF_044547685.1 Acinetobacter sp. NPDC052428 | reverse complement strand
TGAGTTTGAAGCAATGTACTATGATAAGATTAACCCGTTAGGTCAGGTGGCCTAACTTAAATAAAAAAGTCTCCGACAAACCCGGTACGGTTCAACTTGTGATTTGAATCTGCTGTTTTCAAAATCTGTCTTTCAGCTCGTTATGCAACAAAGCCGAACCGAATTAAAAATAGAAATGTAGTTGAGCTGGTGCTTGCTCATTTCTTTATTTTTAGTAATTGAGGTGAACATACTGTCAGTACATGGTAGTTATAAGTAACATGTAACTTTGTTCGCACAAAGATTTGAGTTATGCCAAGTGATGGATTGATTTGTACTTAAAATTTTAAGCTTATCCACTTGCTTTGCAAGCCACTACACTTTATTTACAATCCTATGTTGTGGAAGTAAGGGATCTTGTACTCGCCCAGTATGTTCAACTTGATTATATCTAAAGGACTATTAGGCATCAATCAAATCAATTTTCCAATTACTCGACTGAATCAACACATTTAAATCACGTAATTTAAGACTAATATCATCAGCTTGTTTTTGTAGTGATGAAACTGGAATAACTTTATGCCACTTTATTTCCCGCGTACTATAACGATCAGATTCACGAGATGTATTACTTATTGCTGCAGTTAGGGTTTTGTGCTGTTCTACAAATTCATCACGCAAAGTCAATAAAGCAAGTAAAGAACGACCATCATTTAATTTTGTTAAAGCATTAGTTTCATGAATTGCATAACTTAATTTTTGAAATTCTTGAATTAAAGCAAATACTTGTTTTAGTAGTTCATTTGGATCTTCAGATGGTTTATCACCATCTTGTACCAATACATTTGCATTGATACGTTGTTTTAGTGAAATAATTTTTTTTTGTTGATCACTTCGAAGTAAGAGAGCTTCTGCTAATTTCATTTTTCACCTATTAACCAATTAGAATTAAGTTTTAGGGCGTGTCCTCATTTGAAAAATTGGTTTTAAATACTTAAAATCCTCCTTTAAGCTCTTTTGATTTCTATATTTTTTCAATGGCACGTACTCTTCTCACCGATGATATCTGGCAGCAAATTCAAGATACTATGCGATTACACG
>NZ_JBIUAT010000076.1:0-1221 GCF_044547685.1 Acinetobacter sp. NPDC052428 | reverse complement strand
GGTGGGTTGTTTGGAGTTTGTTAAAATGAGCAAGAAGAAATTTCGAGCTGAATTATATAAAGCTTATGTTGCCTCAGGCATACATGACCATGCCCTTATACAGGAATATATTAAAGTTGCCGAAGCTTTTGTGCTTGATAACCAAGAGATTACTGTTAGCGGTTTTCGTGCACTTACTGAAAAAATTAGCACCAATAACGGCCACTCTAATGGCTCTCGTGCTCTTGGTAGAGAGTAGTTATTTTTTACTCTTTTTTAATGAGCTTACAGACTGCATAGTTAAGCCAATTCCGGCCTCCAGATCATCTAATCGCTTAACAATATGATCTAGTTTAATACCAATATGGTTATGTTCCATTACCGCAATAGGAACCCCGCAATTGGAGCATTGTACAAACCAAAACAAAAGATCTGACTTGCCCAAGTTTTGGCTTGAAAGCTCAAAGCTGTGCGATCCACAGCTACCGCATTTTGTTTCTGCCATATTTTTCTCCACCCGATCCAAGAGCCGCTCGGGTATGCGGCAAGGTATTTTTATGAAATTAGAAACGCTTGTTTTAATAGAAGATCGGCTTCATCCCGGCTCAACCCAGATTTACCTGGAGCACATAAAAGAAGATGTGCCTGAATTTTTTGTGCCAGTAGGCGATTACAATAAGCCGATTGGTTATTTGAAATTTAAAAATATCGCTAAAAAAGGCTGCTTTGAATTAAGCTCATTAGAGAGCCTAGATTATCCCAACCCGCATCCACAATTTTCGTTGACAGGTG
Source organism: Acinetobacter sp. NPDC052428 (assembly GCF_044547685.1). Classification (GTDB taxonomy): domain Bacteria; phylum Pseudomonadota; class Gammaproteobacteria; order Pseudomonadales; family Moraxellaceae; genus Acinetobacter; species Acinetobacter lwoffii_G. The sequence goes on along the minus strand of NZ_JBIUAT010000076.1, from coordinate 450 downwards.
TTTTATATTCTCGGCAGGCAGCTCTTGAAGCGCACCACGCAATTTCTGCTTATCAACAGGCGATAAATCAGATTGATCCACCTTAAGTTGAAGTATTGTGCGTATGGTGTCAGCCTCAAATCTTACAGTTACCACACCTAAAATAGCTGAAAGACCACCATCATCTTTTAGAAAATCCAAGCCTTTTTCTGTGATTTCCGGCTTCATGATAAGAATGGAGCCACCACCATCTCCAGATTTACTATGCACCACTTTGGTGGAGTTCTCGGTAAGAAGGCCATGACCCTTGAGATAGTTCAAATTGATAGCAATTTTATGATACTCAGCACTATCTGGCTTTCGCTCATAATCAGTCCATACAAATGGGTAGCACTCTGCGATCTTACTTAACAACTCAAGCTGTAATTCTCGATCCAATATCATATAGCTTCCTGCTTATTGAGCCGCGTC
>NZ_JBIUAT010000075.1:0-1246 GCF_044547685.1 Acinetobacter sp. NPDC052428 | reverse complement strand
TGAGATACCGTCTTGGTAGTCAATCAGGTTTTGAGATTATTCGACCAATAAATAATCTCTTTGATAGGCAGTCTGATGTTTTAAAACGCCATAACACAGATGTATAAGCTTGCGCATTGCAGCACCTAAAGCACACATTTTATTTTTACCCTGGCTTAATAATCGTTGATATAAAGCTTCAATGTGTGGATTATATTTAATCGCTGTTAATGCTGACATATACAATACTGAGCGTATTTTACTGTCACCTGCTTTTGATAAGTGACTTTGCTTGTTGACTGAACTGCCAGACAACTGATGTACTGGAACCAAACCTACATATGCAGCAGCTTGACTTGCTTTTTCAAACTTGTGCGAATGAAATAACCCCAACAGTAATAAGCCTGATCGTTCACCGATTGAAGGAATAGTTTGCAGTAATTTCAAATCCTGTTTCAATGTTGGATCTTGATCTATGTGATTATTTATTAACTTGTCAATATTTTCAAGTTGCTGATTTAAATACTCAATATTCTCTTCAAGTAATTTAATCACAACAACGGAGGTATGAGTGGACTGCGCCTTTTCAAGTCGATTCTTTTCCTGCAATAGACTACCTAGATAGACATCTCGTCTGCCTAGTAAAGCTTTTAATAATCTGACATTTTCAGGTTCAGGCTGCCATATGATTAACTTTGCGGTGTAACCATAACGTGAAAGAGCTTCACTATCAGCTTTATCCGTTTTATTTAGCATGGACATGCCTTTGGCAAAGGCTCTTACTCGTGAAGGATTAGCCACACAAACCTTTACACCTGCATCATATAGATAATATCCCAAATTCTCATGATAAACCGAAGTCGCTTCCATGATTGCTGTCACTTGATCAGGTTCAATTTTAAGAGTGATGAGCCATTTGAGCAGACTGCCAAAGCCACTTTCTGTATTAGTAAATATTTTATTTTTTCTTTTTCCAGTCAAACCTTGAGGAAAAATGCAACAATCTATTTTGGTTTTACTGACATCAATACCTAGCATAATCATGGTGATATTCCTTGAGTTTAAGCTATGATTTTTATCCCATTAACCATCATCTTACCTTGTGAATACAGCATCAAAGTGCTTAGTTACCGTTCAGAGTTGTATGAGGGATAAGGGCAAATTGTAGGTTTTATCTCAGGTTCAAATTTAAGATTTTAGCAGCACTCCAAACTCTACAATTTGCGTATAGTGGTAGCTAATCACTATATCAATCAAGATACAAGTA
>NZ_JBIUAT010000074.1:0-1394 GCF_044547685.1 Acinetobacter sp. NPDC052428 | reverse complement strand
CTCACTGATGTAGCACTGTTGTGCTGCCAGATACCCACTAATAGCGGCAACAATACCAGATGCGGCTGGACAGGTAATTTTTAAAATATATTGCGCTAAATCTGTTTTTGGCATGGAAATTTCCCTTAAAAACTTTTCAATCATGTGATCTGAATCGTCTAGCAATATTTTCCTATCAGGAAAATATATTTCTTTAAGAGAATTTATATTGGATTTTCTTTGAACTGTCTATAGTTTTGTGAATATTTTTTTCTTGTTATGAATATTTTTTAGTTTTCATTCGTGGAATTTATACGGCGGCACAGGGTTCTATGCCGCGATTAAAGGTGAATCAACATAAAACATCAACTTTGTAATACTGCTTTAGCTGGAGCAGGTTCTGAAATGGCTGTGTAGATTGCAATAACTGATTCAAACGTTCGTGAAACAAATGAATCATGCCTGGGGTACATTGAATGCTCCAAGCTTTCATGGTTTTCTTGTCGTCATTCAGCATATAAATTTCACAGGTGTTTATATCCACCATACGGATATTTTTAATCGTGAAATGTTCTGGATAACTCATACTGTGTTCTCCTTTTTATAATGCATGCATCAATGATGCAGATTAATTTAAGCAATAAATACGCCAACCTCACACTGAAAAATATTGTGATGAATTAGACTTTACAAAATTTTTTGTTTACTCAGATGAATAAAATATGCATTAGATTTGTACAGTAAGCTGAAAATTGCACCGTTTTTAATCATTTCAATCGGTAGAGATTTTCATCAGGATCAAACCGCTGAAGATCAAAAAGGCAGCTAGAACACGGATCACGCTGGCAGATTCACCTAATATGAGAATACCGACTAGAAATGAACCGACCACGCCTATGCCAGCCCAAATGGTATAGGCAGTACCGAGTGGTAAGGTCTTCATTGAATAGCTGAGTAAGAAAAAACTCAGCATTACAAAAAATAGAGTCAATATCGTGGGAACAAGACGTGTGAAACCTTCAGAAAGTTTCATTGAATATGCCCATACAATTTCAAGTAGTCCTGCAAATAGAAGAACAATCCATGCCATCGATTTAAACCTTGTCTGAGAAATAAATACTCTAGACATGGTGCTCAGCCCTGCAAAGAAAGCCTATACCTATTAAGGCATACCCACAAAAACCAGCCAGCCTTACTCTTAAGCGATATAGACACAAAATTCTCATCTTTTATATTGAGCACTCAATTTTTTAAATATTTACATATAAAAACTTCAAATTGATCACGCTCAGGAGACCATCATGGCACAAGATCATATCCAGCATTATGTCCTGAAAATCCGTTGCCCGGCTGCCTCTGGCATTGTCGCTGCCATTACTGGATACCTGGCAAAAAATGATTGTTATATTGGGGAA
>NZ_JBIUAT010000073.1:0-1402 GCF_044547685.1 Acinetobacter sp. NPDC052428 | reverse complement strand
AACACATAAAGTGCCCCAAATAGAAGAATTACTACCTCACCGCTGGAAACCTGAACCCCGTTAAAACTTGGCGATGGCGTTCAGCGGATGCTTACTCAGAATTTAGAACAACCGAAGGCAAAGATATGGCCTTGGATTATTTTTGGAATATTGTGTTTTATTGTGGGTGCCGTCATTTTTTAGCAAAAACAACATTGTATTTTGATCAAAAAAAAATGCCCACATGGGTGAGTGGGCAAACTAAGGATATTAAGATCCTTCAGAAACTACAGCGCGATTCTCGCTACTACTCTATATTTAAATCAGCGACTGTGGCTCACAGTATATTGATGATCGCACAGCTTAAAAGTAAGTTTTGTTGTAGTTTTAATGAATTGCGGTTTTTTAAAGGAGCTTTTTTATAGCTTCATTATTTTGTGTGTTTTTTTAATTATTCAGACTATTCTAAATAGTCAGTACGTAATAGTATCACCTGTTGATCTTGGTATTGGCGATGAATGGTTAAATCCATTTTAGCAATTGTTTGTGAGGTTAAATCTGACGGCTCACGTACTAATAAGCCTTGTAATGTTGTTAGTAAACTTTTCATTTTGCAATCCCCTATTTGATTTAAATCAATCACATGAATAGTACTATTTTGTAACATCAATATTTCAATACGATGAATCAAAGTGATATTAAAAGGACTGCCCCCTGTATATATAGAAATCAGTCCTTAAAAACGGCTTAATCAACGATCCAACTTTATAGAATCGGATCGTTTAGGCGTTATGTTCAGGTTAAGAACAAGAGTATTGACTAACCATGACTTGCAAGGCTGGTTAGGGTAAATCAGCCAGACCAAAGCCATATCTTGCTGATAAATTAGTACAAAAGCTCGTCAAACAAATCCGCTCTAGTCTCCTCTAAGCTGATATCTGATTTTCTTCTATTACAGAGCAGATGAACCAGCAGACCATTTTCTAGCACACCTTGCCCACCTGCGGCTTTGGTAATCCTATGATCCGATTCAGTAGAATCGAGATAGATTAATCCATCACAAATGGGGCAAAAGTTATGATTACCCACTAGAAAATTATGCTTAAGCAAATTTTTGGTTAATGCTGAAAAGGCCTTGGGCTTTGATCGAGAAATTGGATTGTCGATGCCTACACTCCACTTTATTTATTTTCAGACAGCAACCAATCAAGAGCGTTCATTTTTACAATACCATTATAATTGGCTTCAGTCCCTATGGTGTCTAAGGTAAGCAAATACTTGGGATACGAATCAGAAATTTTCTGTAATGGACGTAACTCTCGGCTGAGTGTCTCCTCATTGAGCGTTTCTAATCCCACCTGATAATAACTTAAATTCTGTAAAGTATCGACAGCAACAAAATCAATTTCATATTCATCAACCC
>NZ_JBIUAT010000071.1:0-1761 GCF_044547685.1 Acinetobacter sp. NPDC052428 | reverse complement strand
AGAGCAAGCAGTTTAAGGACTTTTTACTCTCCAGAATTGATCGCACACCTGTTGTGGTGGCGATTGAGTCAGTAGACCCTGCTCAGGATCAGCAATGGAATGAAGAAATTGTACTGACGCTGATCCCTAATCCAAAATTGAATGAAGCTCAAAAAGCGCTGGTCGAAAAAGACTTCGGCATGCCTGATGGCAGATTACAGATTCCGGTGAAAAAAGCCCTGGCTCACTATACCTTGCAGCGATATCAGGCCGCGATCACGCTGGCTGAGGCGGAAGATGCCTTGAAATATACCTTAGTGTTACAAGGTTCAGATATCGAAAAGCTGTCGTCTTACCTGTTTGATCAGGCCTCATAGGAGATTGGCTATGTTAGAACAATTTCATTATGACAGTGACCTGATTGGCGGTTCCCTGATGGTGCGTGAAAGTCGGCTGATCGCGGATCTGTTATTGCGAGAAGCGACTACAGAGCAGTGGCACCAGGCGATTCAGGTTGAAAATGTTTTGCAAAAAAGAACCATGGCTTCAGCACAACGCAATGCCACTGCCATTCGTAAGCGTCTGGAGCGCTTAGAGCCTGATTTCTGGAAAGCACTACGTGATGGGGATGATGAGCTGGCGACCCAGGTGGCTTTTTGTAGCGCACTGGAACGCAACCTGTTGCTGCTTGAGTTTATGGAAACGGTGATGAGGGATGCCTATATCTCTCAGGCGCAATACTTGGACAGTTATATCTGGTCAGATTTTTTGGATGAACGCTCACAACGCGATCCGGATATCTGTGATTGGAAAGAGTCCAGCAAGAAAAAAATGGGGCAGGTGGTGTTTCGCATGCTGGCAGAAGCCGGTTACTTAAAAAGTACCCGTAAGCTGGAGTTGCAGCGCGTGATCGTCAGAGCAGAGCTGCGTAGCCTGTTGGAAGTACATTATAAACAACGCATTAAAAGATCTATGGAAGTGTCGGTATGGACGCGTTAGTTGTAGAGGGGCAGCAATGAGTCAAACAATACATGAGCGTCTGAACCAGATTCCAGAGCGAATTCTTTCCACTGAGTTTCTCACTGGACAAGGATTGGGTAATGAAATTGGCTTCTGGATTTTTGATTATGCACCTGAAGATGAGCTGAAAGTCCGCGAATATCTTCATTTTCTGGAAGGGATGCTGGAGAAAAAACACAGTCAGCTGAAGGTGGTGAATATTAATCTGCTACAAGCAGTGGTGGATTACCTGGCTGAGCGCAATTTCATTGATAAAGCGATCCAAATGCAAAAAGCCAAAGGCGATGAGGCACTGCTCAAGGCTCTGAAAGGTCCACTGCATATGGATAAGTTTGCGCCGTATCTGGTGAGCAAATATGCCACCAATGAGCAAGATATAGTGTTGATGACCGGGGTGGGGTCGGTTTGGCCACTATTACGTGCACATCATTTGTTAAACAGTTTGCATTCCTTGCTGGGGCATAAACCAGTCGTATTGTTTTATCCGGGGTATTACGACGGTCAGGCCATGAGTTTATTTGGAAAAATTCCAAGCAATAATTACTACAGAGCCTTCAGATTAGTGCCATAAGCACGACAAATAGCCATAAAAATTCGGGGGAATGGATTGAGATGAACATTAAAGAACTTTTTTACAAGCCATTAGATCGTGCAATTAACGGGGTGGTCAAGGCAGATCAGGATGATAATGCCACGGTTTACCAGGAGCTGGATGAGTACGTGGTCACCAATGAGCTGGAAAAGCATTTTCGTGACTTTTTC
>NZ_JBIUAT010000070.1:0-2313 GCF_044547685.1 Acinetobacter sp. NPDC052428 | reverse complement strand
TACAACAACTGTTTGGGTGTTGTATAGTCAAGCCTCACGAGCAATTAGTATTGGTCAGCTTCACATATCACTATGCTTCCACATCCAACCTATCAACGTCGTAGTCTTCAACGGCTCTTTAGGAGACATAAAGTCTCGGGGAAATCTTATCTTGAGGTAGGCTTCCCGCTTAGATGCTTTCAGCGGTTATCCCTTCCGAACATAGCTACCCGGCGATGCCACTGGCGTGACAACCGGTACACCAGAGGTTCGTCCACTCTGGTCCTCTCGTACTAGGAGCAGATCCTCTCAAATTTCCAACGCCCACGGTAGATAGGGACCGAACTGTCTCACGACGTTCTAAACCCAGCTCGCGTACCTCTTTAAATGGCGAACAGCCATACCCTTGGGACCTGCTTCAGCCCCAGGATGAGATGAGCCGACATCGAGGTGCCAAACACCGCCGTCGATATGAACTCTTGGGCGGTATCAGCCTGTTATCCCCAGAGTACCTTTTATCCGTTGAGCGATGGCCCTTCCATACAGAACCACCGGATCACTAAGACCTACTTTCGTACCTGCTCGACTTGTGGGTCTCGCAGTTAAGCGCGCTTTTGCCTTTATACTCTACGCGTGATTTCCGACCACGCTGAGCGCACCTTCGTACTCCTCCGTTACTCTTTAGGAGGAGACCGCCCCAGTCAAACTACCCACCAGACATGGTCCTCGTCCCGGATAACGGGACAGAGTTAGAACCTCAATATTACCAGGGTGGTATTTCAAGGACGGCTCCATCGCAACTAGCGTCGCGACTTCAAAGCCTCCCACCTATCCTACACAAGTAAGATCAAAGTTCAATGTCAAGCTGCAGTAAAGGTTCACGGGGTCTTTCCGTCTAGCCGCGGGTACACCGCATCTTCACGGCGAATTCGATTTCACTGAGTCTCTGCTGGAGACAGCGCCCCCATCATTATGCCATTCGTGCAGGTCGGAACTTACCCGACAAGGAATTTCGCTACCTTAGGACCGTTATAGTTACGGCCGCCGTTTACTGGGGCTTCGATCAAGAGCTTCGCTTACGCTAACCCCATCAATTAACCTTCCAGCACCGGGCAGGCATCACACCCTATACGTCCACTTTCGTGTTTGCAGAGTGCTATGTTTTTAATAAACAGTTGCAGGGGCCTGGTTTCTGAGGCTGTCGGCCGCTCAAGGAGCAAGTCCTATCACAGACAACAGCGTACCTTCTCCCGAAGTTACGGTACCATTTTGCCTAGTTCCTTCAGCAGAGTTCTCTCAAGCGCTTTGGTCTACTCGACCTGACCACCTGTGTCGGTTTCGGGTACGATTCCTGTGTAACTGAAGCTTAGAGACTTTTCCTGGAAGCATGGTATCAGCCACTTCACTGTACAAGTACAGCTTGCTATCAGTTCTCAGCATAGAGTACCCCGGATTTGCCTAAGATACATGCCTACAACCTTCCACCTGGACAACCAACGCCAGGCTGACTTAACCTTCTCCGTCCTCTCATCGCATTACACAGAAGTATTGGAATATTAACCAATTTCCCATCGACTACGCCTCTCGGCCTCGCCTTAGGGGTCGACTCACCCAGCCCCGATTAACGTTGGACTGGAACCCTTGGTCTTTCAGCGTGCGAGTTTTTCACTCGCATTGTCGTTACTCACGTCAGCATTCGCACTTCTGATACCTCCAGCAGACTTCTCAATCCACCTTCATCGGCTTACAGAACGCTCCCCTACCACGCATAATAAATTATGCATCCGCAGCTTCGGCATATAGTTTTAGCCCCGTTACATCTTCCGCGCAGGCCGACTCGACTAGTGAGCTATTACGCTTTCTTTAAAGGGTGGCTGCTTCTAAGCCAACCTCCTAGCTGTCTATGCCTTCCCACATCGTTTCCCACTTAACTATAATTTTGGGGCCTTAGCTGGCGGTCTGGATTGTTTTCCTCTTGACTACGGACGTTAGCACCCGCAGTCTGTCTCCCGGATAGTACTCATTGGTATTCGGAGTTTGCATCGGTTTGGTAAGTCGGGATGACCCCCTAGCCGAAACAGTGCTCTACCCCCAATGGTATTCGTCCGAGGCGCTACCTAAATAGCTTTCGGGGAGAACCAGCTATCACCAAGTTTGATTAGCCTTTCACCCCTATCCACAAGTCATCCCCTGGCTTTTCAACGACAGTGGGTTCGGTCCTCCAGTTAGTGTTACCCAACCTTCAACCTGCTCATGGATAGATCACCTGGTTTCGGGTCTATACCCAGCAACTAAACGCCCTATTAAGACTCGGTTTCCCTACGGCTCCCCTAT
>NZ_JBIUAT010000069.1:0-2664 GCF_044547685.1 Acinetobacter sp. NPDC052428 | reverse complement strand
CAATTGGTTGTGCGGTAGATTTTGTGTGTAGGCTTCTTCATTTGAAAATTATATCGCTGAAAAAGCCTTTACAGATAGGTTTGTGCAACAAAGCCATTCAGATGGTAAATCTACGCCTGTCTATTCTGCTTGTATTCCTCGGATAAAAAATCGTATTAATGTTCATTATTATGCTTACTATCTTCGAAATTTAGCTTTAGCAGGTTTTATTGAATCACTAGCTAAAGGAATTCGAGAGCGTTCTACAGATTTTAGGTTTGCGGATTTTGCTGAACTATTATTGCCATTTCCTAAATTAGAGGATCAGGAAAGAATCGTAGCCTTTCTTAATCAAAAAACTGCTGAAATCGACCAAGCTATTGCCATTAAAGAACAGCAAATTGCTTTACTTAATGAACGTAAGCAAATTGTGATTCAAAAAGCAGTGACTCAAGGTTTAGATCCAAATGTACTGATGAAAGATTCGGGTGTGGAATGGATTGGTCAAATTCCTGAAAAGTGGAAATTAATGAGGCTTAAGTTTCTGCTTTCAGAGATAAATGTTAGATCTGAAACAGGTGATGAAACCTTATTATCTTTAAGTAAATATAAAGGTGTTATTCCAAAAGATGCTTTAGATGAAAGAGCAGGTGGTGCATCTACATTAGTCGGTTATAAAAAAGTTTTTAAAGACAATCTTGTGATCAACAAGATGCAGGCTGTTAATGGTTTACTTGCAGTTTCTGAGTTGGAAGGCATTACAAGTCCAGATTATTCTGTTTATTCAGCTAAAGATAACTCTGTAAGCATTCATTATATTACGTTTCTGCTTAATCAGCCTGAATATTTGGCTGAAATGAAGAAAAGAGTTACAGGTGTAATGGAAGGTTTTATCCGACTTTATACTGATGATTTATTCGATATAAAGGTTTTACTGCCAAGCTATGCAGAGCAACTGAAAATAGTCCAGTATATTAATACAGTGATAAAACAGGTTGAAGAAGCTACAAGTAATTTAGTTCAGCAAATCGAAAAGCTAAAAGAATATAAAACCACACTTATTAACGATGCTGTGACAGGCAAAATTAAAGTGGCATAAAAATTTAAACCTAGCGAACTTCGGTTGGCTAGGTTTTTTTAATATTTCGGGGGGAATATGAGCTTATATACAGTAGACACAGCCAATAAAAAACTGAAACCATTAGACGGTACAAAACTCAGCGAACAACAGCTTACTGAGCGTTATGACTTGCAAGAATGGTTAGTCAGCCACCCTGAAGCATTGGGCGAAGAACTGCTGATTATCCAAAAAGAATTTGATGGCTTTGATGGCACAGGTGAACGCTTAGACCTTTTGGCATTAGATACCAAAGGACAACTGGTATTGATTGAAAATAAGCGTGATGACAGTGGACGTGACGCCGTGTGGCAGGCACTCAAGTATGCCTCTTATGTAGCGCCATTTACTTCAGATGACATCGAAGACGTCTTTGCAAAATATTTAATTAAAAATAAACCTGTATATGCAGATTTGGATGATCATGCATTTGATGCCGACCAAGTCAAAAACACAGCTAAAATACTGATTGAACGCTTTTTAGAAGAACATCAGGAAATGGGTGTATCGATTACGACACTTAATCCACGTAATAGCCAGCGTATTATCTTGGTGGCGGGGGAGTTTCGTAAAGAAGTAACTAACACAGCACTGTGGTTGCTTGATCGTAAAATTGATGTGAAATGCGTCAAAGTTTCGCCATATAAACTAGACGAACAATTGTTGGTGGACATTCAGCAAATTATCCCTGTCCCTGAAGCATCGGAATATATGGTTCGACTCACGCGTAAGGAAGATGAAGAAACCATTGCCAAAGTAAAACAAGCCGATCATACCGATATACGCTACCAATATTGGGAGCAATTGCTTGCTTATTTTTCACAAAGCGAAAATTCGCTTTATAACAATATTAGCCCGAAGACTGATCATTGGCTCAGTTCAGCAACGGGTATTTCTCAATGCACCTATCACCTGATCTTCTTGCAGAAAGCGCTACGAGTAGATATTGAGTTTGCGAGAAAGGACGCCGTAGAGAACAAACAGCTTTTTGACTTTTTCTATGAGCGTAAAAATGAGATTGAGCGCAAATTTGGTAAGCCTCTAGAGTGGCTAAGATTAGATGCTAAGAAATCATCTCGGATTGAGTTTATTTGTAAGCGTCCGCTGAATCCCATACCTATTTTTTAATTCGATTTAGGTTTCCAGCAGTGCGGCAGCAATTCTTCAATTTGGGTCACTTTGTGTGTCGGTAACCTTTTCAGCACATCACTTAAATAGGCATACGGATCCAAGCCATTCAGCTTTGCTGACTGGATTAAAGTCATGATGTTTGCCGCTCGCTGACCACTGCGCAGCGAACCTGCAAACAGCCAGTTCTTGCGTCCCAACGCCCAGGGACGCATCTGATTCTCTACCCAATTGTTGCATATCGGTAGATTGCCATCATCCAGATAGCGGCTTAAGGCTGGCCAACGCTTCAGAGTGTAATTGATAGCCTTGGCGGTGGGAGAACTCGATGGCACTGTCAGATGATGTTGGTTGAGCCATTCATATAGTTGTTGCATCACTGGTTGACTATGCTGTTGTCGGTTTTCGCGGCGGTCTTCCGCTGTACCATAGGTCTTTTT
>NZ_JBIUAT010000068.1:0-2855 GCF_044547685.1 Acinetobacter sp. NPDC052428 | reverse complement strand
CTTTCCTTCCAAATTCGTTTAATCTCCTCAGCATGATGCAAGTCATGTAAATCTCGCTTTGCTCGATGTTCCCTTGCGAAGCAATGCTTCTCATCACAGAGATCTAGAGTCCGGTAATAGGTTGAAGGTGCGATCGGTAAAATTCTACAAATCGCATCAACACCATATAAGTCTTTATTGTTATGGATTAAATCCACCATTATTTGTGTGGGCGGTCGAGCTCCGCCTGGGCGAAAAAAGCGGCTGCTTTACGTAGAATCTCATTGGCGCGTTGCAGTTCTTTATTTTCGCGTTCGAGTTGTTTGATACGTTCTTGGTCTGAAAGCTGCTGTACTTTAACTGGATTTTGTTTATCTAAATATTTTTGATACCAAATACGTAGTGTTTCAGGAGTACAACCTATCTTGGGAGCAATAGCGGTGATCGCAGCCCAATTCGATGGATAATCTTTTTCAGATTCAATCAATAATTGAACCGCTCTTTCTCTGATTTCAGGGGTATATTTTAATTTTGTCATCGGAATAGTCTCTCAGAATATTGAGTCTCCGACAAACCCGGTACGGTTCAGTAAAACAAGTCACTGAGAAAGGTCATAGTGTGGCTGAAGTTGCTACACGTTTAGGAACCACTACACATAGTCTGTATGCTTGGATCAAACGTTATGATCCACAGCAGCCCAAGACAACAGAATCTAGTGATCCAACTACAGAATTAGCGAAATTAAAAAAAGAGCTGCAAAGGGTCACTGAAGAAAGGGACATATTAAAAAAGGCCGCGGTGTACTTCGCAAGCCAGTCCAAATGAGGTACGCCTTTATTCGGGACAACCAACATATATGGTCTGTTCGTCGTTTATGTTCAACGTTAGATGTTCATCACAGTGGTTATTACGCCTGGTTAAAGAAACCTACCAGTATAACTGCGAGGAAGCGGCAACAGCTTTCAGGATTAATTAAACAGTTCTGGTTGGAATCTGGCGGAGTCTACGGTTATCGCAAGATTCATTGTGATTTGAAAGACGTTGGCGAAAGTTGCGGTATCAATCGAGTACATCGACTCATGAAGGTGAATGGTCTCAAGTCACAGCGTCGCTATCGCAAACCTAGAGCTAATGTTAGTACTCCATCGATTGTGGCTCGAAATACTTTAGACAGACAGTTTAACCCCACCCAGCCCAACCAGTTGTGGGTGACTGACATCACTTATATTCGCACTCATGAAGGATGGCTGTATCTTGCAGTAGTAATCGACCTATTCTCACGGCTAGTCGTTGGCTGGTCTATGAAGTCGAGAATCACAACAGATCTGGTTTTAGATGCTCTACTGATGGCTTTGTGGCGAAGAAGCCCAAAGAACAAAGTCCTGATTCATTCTGATCAAGGTAGCCAATACACCAGTCATGAATGGCAGACATTTCTCAAGCATCACAACCTTGAAAGCAGTATGAGCCGGCGTGGAAACTGCCATGATAATGCTGTTGCTGAGAGCTTCTTTCAGCTGTTAAAGCGAGAGAGGATCAAGAAGAAAATCTATGTGACAAGAACTGAAGCAAGGTCGGATATCTTTGAATATATAGAGATGTTCTATAACTCAAAACGCAGACATGGTTCCAATGGTCAGCGTTCTCCATTAGATTATGAAAAGGCCCATCAAAAGATGGTTATGTGTGTCTAGAATTTTGGTGGCTATTCATCCCCCCTAAAAATACTAGCTCTTTAAAAGAGGCAGTATTATGCTTTTACAACATGGTATTTAAACTTGAGAAACTGAATTTAAAACAATCTACTGTAACTCTTCCAGACAGATATGAAATTAATCCACCCCCAGCGCTTTAAACACCGCATCCACCGGATCTGCATAGAAACTGGTCTGGAACTTGGTAAACAGTTCCACAGGAATCGTTGGGATATCTGCCGCACTACTCATCGGTAATGCAACCTTCTTGGCACCTGCATCAAAAGCAACTTGCAGACATTCGGCAATACTTTCCACCGGTGTTACAGATCCACCCAAGCTCATATCACCCAGTACCACCATCTGATTCTGAACCGGCCGTCCAAGCAGTCCAGAAGCAAAAGCAACCAAGCCAGGAAGTGCAAGATGGCTGAGTGGGCCAGTATTCTGTAATTCAACCACATGTAAGTGGAAGTCATGTTCCATCACCTTACTACCACCCGATATTCTGGATGCATTGGCCTTGAAGTAGTCAAATGCGATCTTGACCTGCTCCTTGGCACTGCTTGAATTCCATAAGCCTGATGTGGCCAATTTTCCTGAACCTTTGGTGACTTGAAGTTCTAAGCGGTATAAGCCTGGCATGCCCTTATTACTGAGCCCGATGGTATACAGGAAGCCTGGTTTAGAAGGACCTTCGGGAATAAGTCCACCTCCACCCTGCTCTTTTACCGAAACAAAATACTCTTCTAAGGTATCATTATCGATGTAGCTGAAATGAACATCATAGAATTCCATACCACCAATTTTCTTCAGCTGTTCTTTGACCCGACGGCGCACCTGCAGTGCATATTCCAGGCATTGCCGTACATCTTCTTTGTTAAATTGACCATGTGGGTAGAGCAGCTTCATCAATCCAGAAACCGTCTTGCGAACGGCGATCACATCACGCTGATTCAGGTTATTCCCTAGCTTAAAGTACTTCTCAATGGCATCCGCAAAACTACGCTTACGCATTTCCCGGAAGAATTCAGCCAGATAATCAACAATCAGGCCATAACGGTTGGTAAAGAATTCCGGGCGCATTTTCGGAATTTCCCAACCCGGGATATAGGCATGAAAGCGATCAAAGAATGCTGAATCGATCATAGCTTCAGGAAACGGAGCCAATAAGTGGCTAGT
>NZ_JBIUAT010000067.1:0-3205 GCF_044547685.1 Acinetobacter sp. NPDC052428 | reverse complement strand
AATTATAGGTTTTCACAGTTAATGAAAACAAAATTTTTTATTGTCACACATCATCCTGCCTCTCAATTCAACGCAGTCATTCAAGATAACGTGGTGCCAAAATGAGTAAAACATCAATCAATGCTCGGCTTGCCATGATTCAAGCCTTTGCAAGTTTTATGGATAGCGGTAGCCAAAGTGCTACCGTTATTTTTTATGAGGGTGTGCAGCCAGCCAATCCTGCGGTTGCAACAGATTCAAACAGCGCTTTGGTGACACTCACATTCCCTGAGCCTTGTATTAAAGAAACTACAGCCACTTATGTAGAGCTTCATCCAACCGATACAGCAACAGTGATTAAAACTGGTACCGCAACTTGGGCGCGAATCTACAACGGTGCTGGCGGGGTCGCTGCCGATCTTACTGTTGGCACAGATATATCTTTAGCGAATACCAATCTGGTTGTGGGTGGTACCTTGTCCATCCAATCAATAAAACTCAGACCTTAATTTAAAAGGGTGCTCATGTGGATTTTAAAAATAAGCTCGGCACCGTTGATGCGCATAACCTAAACCTAAACTTTAAGCCTGATAATACTGATAGCCATAACATCATTCTTAATTTTGAGTACTTAGCCGACGGATCGACCAATCTCAATTTTGGCGAAGATGTTTCTGCTGTAATCGATACAGTACTTGATACTGAGTTTTCACTTGAAGTCACAGCAGTCTATGCAGATAGTGGTGCAAACACTGCAGTTATAGACACGGTAATTGATATTGAGTTCAGCTTTGATGTTGTCGCAGTCTTTAAAGAGAACACCGATGTCATTGGGCATATTGATACAGTCTTAGACACCAGTTTTAGTTTTGAAATCGAAGCGGTATTTAGTGAAAACCTGTGCACGATTGATACGGCTTTAGATACTGGGTTTTCATTCGAAGTTAAAGCACTATTCGATATCAATCATCTGGTGGGCGTGTCTTATGGCTTTGATATGCGATATAAGAAAGCCATCGCAGCCTTGAGCACCACAGAAATACCATGGGCCAAGCCTATAGTAAGAGTCTCAAATGAGGCTCTTTTTTATGACCAGGGTTTGGTGATTTCCAATCAGAAAAATATTCAATATGAGCAAGCAGGGTCATTGAATCGCGCGGTTAGATCGATACATGAGCAAGCAACCGGTTTAAGTTCAGATGCATATGTGATTTGGGAAGAGGGTGATAAACGCTTTATTCATCAGCGATATGTGCATGAAGAAACCGTCAAGCTGCGTCATAACCGAGAAACAGTCTGGCAGGAGATGATCCGCCGGCGCAAGACTTTTACTTATTCGCATGAAGTGGCCCAGGTCTTTGAAAAGCGATTCTCATTTGAGTGGGATAAAGGCCTTGAGATTGTCACCAAGTCAGATTTGCCCTGGGATAAAGCCAAAGCGATTCATTATCGCAAGCATCCAGTTTTACCTTGGCCGGAGCCAGAATTACCACAATATGAAGGCAGCACGGATCTAAACTTTATTTGCCTTTGTGATACTGACTCACACAATGTTGTTTTAAATTTTGGTGCAGATGACTGTATTCCAGCACTGCCGAACAGAAACTGGTGGTATATCGTGAATACATTAACAGCCGAGCGATTGGATACCGGCGAAAGAATTAAAGTCATGGATGGCAGCTACAGTACCAGTCGGTCTCAATGGTGCTGGACCTATTCCATTACTGTGGCTCATACCGAGAAAGATAAGCTGCAGCCTATTGATGGGCAGCCGGTGATCCTAAAGGTCATGATTAATGGTTTTGAGCATCATATCCTCCTTGAATATCCAGAAGAAACCCGACGCTTTGCCAGTGTTTTATATACCTACCCTGGGCGAAGTGTTACAGCGTTAAACTCTGATAAATACGGACCAACACGCTCATTTATCCAGGACAATGAACGTACTTCTGTTCAACTGGTTCAGGCTGAAATTGATCGGGCAAATAGCGGTACCAACTTAGATTGGAGATTGATTGATGAATTGGGTTGGATTGTACCGATTGAGAGCCTGAGTTATGCAGAACTTGCACCAATCGATGCAATAAAGCAGGTGGTTGATGCAGGTGGTGGCTTTATCTATAGTCAAAAAGCAGGGAATACACTGACGATTTTACCCCGATACCAAAAAGGCTATTGGGATTCTCTGACCGTTGATGATTATGACATTATATTGCCTGAAAGCGTGGTGATGCAGCAGACCATCAAGCAGAACGATGAATATATTGCTGACTTTAATGCTATTACTGTGGTGAACAGTCGAAGTGGTGAAAGTCTGAAGGTGCTGCAGCGTGGTACCTCTGGTGATGTTCCATTGGAAACGGTCATAGGACCATTATTCAATGTGGTGTCTGGTGCCAGTTACGGCAAATCTGAGTTGATCAAAGCCAACATTCAGGAGCTGCACACCTTTGCTGATATACCAGTGAGCCAAGAAATCGGGGAAATGCTGCCAGGTAAAACCATTGCCTTTAACGGCCAGTGGTGGGGTGTGATTGATGGGGTAAGTGGCAGTTTTTCGCATGAGAAGGTCAATGAAACAATTACCGTGGAGCGTATCAGCCGTGAATAACCCTTTATTTGAATTGCGGAAGCTTTTAAATCCCACTCATGCGGAATATATTGGCACGATTACTTCAGTGAAGCACCCAGAGTATCGGGTGCAGATTGATGGTGGTTCTGGGCCAGTGCTGTGCACATCTGGCACAGCTTATAATTTAGGTGCCAGAGTGTTTATCTCAAATCAGGTGATTTTAAGGCCGGCACCCACTGGTCAGCATTCAGAAATAGAAGTCTAAACTTAACCAAATGACAGCACCTCAGGGTGCTTTTTTAATGCCAAAAAAAAGGGGGATGTATGACTAAAGGGGATGTATATGGACTTTCTTAGTCAAGTATTAGAAAGCATAAAGAGCCATTCACACATCCTTTTTACAGGTGTGTTGGGGGCAACTTTTGGCTTTCTATTAAGTAAGGAGCCTACTCGGGATCGCTGGATAGGATTCTTTGCCGGCTTCATTTTATGTGTGGTCTTTGCTAAACCGGCAAGTTTATTTCTTGCTAGTGGCAACTACCCAGAACTATTTGGTTTTATTCTGGGCGCTGCTGGTAAAAGTACAGCTGAAGCATTGCTGAGTTTGGCTCGATCAAGAGTTCTTGGTTTAGTCAAAAAGGAGAATGAAGATGC
>NZ_JBIUAT010000066.1:0-3210 GCF_044547685.1 Acinetobacter sp. NPDC052428 | reverse complement strand
AATTATAGGTTTTCACAGTTAATGAAAACAAAATTTTTTATTGTCACACATCATCCTGCCTCTCAATTCAACGCAGTCATTCAAGATAACGTGGTCCCAAAATGAGTAAAACATCAGTCAAAGCTCGGCTTGCCATGATTCAAGCCTTTGCAAATTTTATGGATAATGGTAGCCAGAGTGCTACCGTTGTTTTTTATGAAGGTGTGCAGCCAGTCAATACATCGGTGGCGGCAGATTCAAACAATGCTTTGGTCACATTGGTATTTCCTGAGCCTTGCATTAAAGAAACTACACCAACTTATGTTGAATTGCATCCGACGGACACTGGCTCAGTGATTAAAACGGGCACTGCAACATGGGCGCGGATTTATAACGGCGCAGGTGAAGTGGCTGCAGATTTAGCTGTGGGAACCGACATAACTCTGGCGAATACCAATCTGGTCGTGGGTGGTACCTTGTCTATTCAATCGATAAAACTCAGACCTTAAATTAAAAGGGTGCTCATGTGGATTTTAAAAATAAGCTCGGCACCGTTGATGCTCACAACATAAACCTGAATTTTAAGTCTGAAAATACCGATAGTCACAACATCGTTTTGAATTTTGAGCATCTGGCCGATGGTTCAACCAATCTCAATTTCGGTGATGATGTTTCGGCTGCAATCAATACGGTACTTAATACTGAGTTTTCATTTGAAGTCACAGCAGTTTATGCGGATAGCGGTGTAAATACCGCAGTCATCGACACGGTGCTCGACACTGAATTTAGCTTTGATGTTGTTGCTGTATTTAGTGAAAATACTGATGTAATTGGTCAGATCGATACGGTTTTAGATACCGGTTTTAGTTTTGAAGTCGAAGCGGTATTTAGTGAAAACCTCTGTATCATTGATGCGGTTTTAGATACTGAATTTCAATTTGAAGTTAAAGCGCTATTCGATATCAACCATCTGGTGGGTGTGTCCTATGGTTTTGATATGCGATATCAGAAAGCTATCGCAGCCTTAAGTGTCACAGAAATACCATGGGCCAAGCCAATATTAAGAGTATCAAATGAGGCTCTTTTTTATGATCAAGGCTTGGTGATTTCCAATCAGGAAAATATTCAGTATGAGCAGGCTGGATCATTAAAACGAGCAATCAGGGCACTACATGAGCAAGCAACCGGTTTAAGTTCTGATGTGTACGTGATCTGGGAAGAAGGTGATAAGCGCTTTATTCATCAGCGCTACCTGCATCAAGAATCAATCAAGTTACGTCATAACCGGGAAACGGTCTGGCAGGAGATGATCCGTCGGCGTAAGACTTTTACTTACTCGCATGAAGTAGCCCAAGTGTTTGAGCATCGCTTTTCATTTGAGTGGGATAAAGGGCTTGAGATTGTCACCAACTCAGATTTGCCCTGGGATAAAGCCAAAGCGATTCATTATCGCAAGCATCCGGTTTTACCTTGGCCAAAGCCTGAACCTGAGCCATATCAGGGTAGTACAGATTTAAACTTTATCTGTCTCTGTCATGACGTTGACTCACACAATGTTGTATTAAATTTTGGTGCAGATGACTGTATTCCAGCACTGCCGAAACGAAACTGGTGGTATATCGTGAATACATTAACAGCCGAGCGATTGGATACTGGCGAGAAGATTAAAGTCATGGATGGCACCTACAGCACCAGTCGGTCTCAGTGGTGCTGGACTTACTCAATTACCGTGGCACATACTGAAAAAGAGAAGTTGCAACCTATCAATGACCAGCCAGTGATTCTTAAAGTCATGATCAATGGTTTTGAGCATCATATTCTGCTGGAAGATCCAGAAGAAACCCGACGTTTTGCCAGTGTTCTTTACATTTACCCAGGGCGAAGTGTCACAGCTCTGAACTCTGATAAATATGGGTCTACACGCTCATTTATTCAGGATAACGAACGCACCTCTGTTCAACTGGTACAGGCTGAACTGGATCGAGCCAATGCCAATACAATTCTGGATTGGAAACTGATCGATGAACTGGGTTGGATTGTACCGATTGAAAGCCTGAGTTATGCAGAACTTGCACCGATCGATGCAATAAAGCAGGTGGTTGATGCAGGCGGTGGCTTTATCTATAGCCAGAAAGCAGGCAATACACTGAGTATTTTGCCACGCTACCAGAAAGGCTACTGGGATGCGATGACGGTGGATGATTACGATATCTTGTTATCTGAAAGCTTGGTTATGCAGCAGAGCATCAAACAGAATGATGAATATATTGCTGACTTTAATGCCATCACCGTAGTGAATAGTCGAAGTGGTGAAAGTCTGAAAGTACAGCAGCGTGGTACTTCAGGTGATGTACCGTTAGAGGCGGTCACTGGTCCGCTGTTTAATGTAGTGTCGGGTGCCAATTACGGCAAGAATGCATTGGTGAAAGCCAATATTCAGGAGCTGCACACTTTCTCTGATATTCCGGTCAGTCAGGAAATTGGCGAGATGCTGCCCGGAAAAACGATTGCCTTTAATGGCCAGTGGTGGGGCGTGATTGATGGGGTGAGTGGAAGTTTTTCGCATGAAAAGGTGAATGAAACCATTACCGTGGAGCGTATCAGTCGTGAGTAATCCTTTATTTGAACTGCGAAAGCTTTTAAATCCAACCCATGCTGAATACATCGGTACCATCACCTCGGTGAAGCATCCAGAGTATCGGGTGCAGATTGATGGCGGATCTGGTCCTGTGCTGTGTACATCCGGCACAGCTTATAACTTGGGTGCACGGGTCTTCATTGCAAACCAGGTGATTTTAAGGCCAGCACCCACTGGCGAGTATTCAGAAATAGAAGTCTAAACTTAACCAAACAACAGCACCTTTTTAGGTGCTTTTTTATTGCCAAAAAATAGGGGTATGTATGACTAAAGGGGATGTATATGGACTTTCTTAGTCAAGTATTGGAAAGCATAAAGAACCATTCACACATCCTTTTTACAGGTGTGCTGGGTGCAACTTTTGGCTTTCTATTAAGTAAGGAGCCCACCCGGGATCGTTGGATAGGATTCTTTGCAGGCTTCATTTTATGTGTGGTCTTTGCTAAACCAGCAAGTTTATTTCTTGCTAGCGGTAAGTACCCAGAACTATTTGGATTCATTCTGGGCGCTGCTGGTAAAAGTACAGCTGAAGCATTGCTGAGTTTGGCTCGATCAAGAGTTCTTGGTTTAGTCAAAAAGGAGAATGAAGATGC
>NZ_JBIUAT010000065.1:1634-3617 GCF_044547685.1 Acinetobacter sp. NPDC052428 | reverse complement strand
CGGTTGACTATGCTGTTGTCGGTATTCGCAGCGGTCTTCCGCTGTACCATCCGTCTTTTTTCTTAATTCTGCTTCTATCGCATATAATTTCTGAATCAGCACTAATGCCTGTTCAGCGACCTGACTTTTCTTGGTCACATGTAGTTCATGGAATTTACGACGTGCATGTGCCATGCAGCCCACCTCAATGACCTGACCTGATCTAAAGCGTGCTTTATAACCACTGTAATCATCACAGACCAAATGACCCTGCCAGCCTTTCAGGAAGTCTTCAGCATGCTGGCCAGAACGGCTATCTTGAAAGTCATAGATCACTGCCTGAACTGGATTGTACTGTGTGCTGGCATAGGCCCAGACATAACCTTTTTTGGGCTTTTTCTCATTTTCACCCATCTGCATGACCGTCACCGGTGTTTCATCTGCATGGATCACCTGCTGTTGCAGTACCACCTGTTTTAAGGCATTGGCCAGAGGTTCCAGTTCCACCCCACAGCGGCCAATCCAGTCAGATAACGTTGATCTAGACAGATCAACACCTGCGCGTAGAAAGATTTGACGTTGACGGTACAAAGGCAAATGATCGGCATACTTTGACACCAGCACATGGCTAAGCAATTCAGGTGAAGCAATGCCTTTATCAATCACATAGGCTGGCATCGCTTGCTGAGTCAGAGTGTCACACTGATCACAGACCCATTTACCACGCACATGCTGTTCCTTATAGAACTGTGCCGGTCTGAAATTCAGTTTTTCACTGACATCTTCACCGATACGACGCAAGGTACAGCCACAACTGCATTGTGTTGATTCAGGTTCATGCTCAATACGGAGGGTGTGTAGATGATCTGGCAACAGCCGACGTTTAGGTTTGTTGACTGGGGCTTTCTGTGCAGCTGCATTGGTTTTATCTGCATTCAGTCGTTCCAGTTCCAGATCAACCGCTGCAATATCTTCTTCAACCGCTTCATCCCAGAGATGGATTTGTTTTGCGGTTAGATGTTCGTTTTTACTGCCGAATTTATGCTGTTTAAATAGTGCAAGCTCATGCTCGTATTTTTGATTGAGAATAGAAAGATGTTGAACTTTAGAATCTAATTGCTGATTGGTGACTTCAAGATGTTGAACTCTGGCATCTAATTGCTGATTTGATTGTTCCAGTTGTTGTTTAGATTGTGCCAGAGACTGATGCTGCATCGCCAACTGTCTGGTAAATTCCAGCAGTTGTTCATGGGTCAGTTGGCTTAAATCAGGCAGCGTATTCATGACCGCAGTATGCCTGAGGTCATGATGCAGAGGAAATAGAACGTTTGGAGAATAGCAGAATGGATGAGCCTGGTTTAGAGCATTGTTACCACTTGCTGCAGTCCGATTCTTTGCCAGGGCAAACCCTGGATCAGTGCCTGTAACTGCTCCGGGCTGATCGCCATACTTTCACCCTGGTGAACTTTAGCCCAGTGGAATTTCCCCTGTTCCAGCCGCCGGGCACACAGCCAGATACCCAGTCCATCATGCACCAGCACTTTCATACGATGGCCACGCTTATTACAGAACAGGTAAGCGCAATGCGGTTTGATGTAGCCAAAGGCTCTCAGCACCTGAGCCATGGCTGTATCCATCCCTGCACGCATGTCCATCGGCTGGGTAGACAACCAGATCTCATCAATACGAATCATTGAGTCAAACCCTGGATCAGCAACAGTAATTCAGTTACTGACTCCACCGGCCAGTCGATCTCGATCATCTGATCCCTTGCGGAACTTGGTGCCTCATGTAATGGAATCCTGATATGAGCGACAGCTTTCTTCTCTGGCACAGGTGGTAGAGGTGCTTCTTGTTTGACTGGAGTCGGGTGAAGAATGACCGGAAGAAAGTCAGTCTGTGGAATGGATGGGGTTTTTAATGCAGGGGGCATTGATCTGGACTGACGAATCCATTTATGTAGCAGATTGGCATTGATCTGATGTTGCATTGCTACCTTGGCCG
>NZ_JBIUAT010000065.1:0-1536 GCF_044547685.1 Acinetobacter sp. NPDC052428 | reverse complement strand
GATGGGGTTTTTAATGCAGGGGGCATTGATCTGGACTGACGAATCCATTTATGTAGCAGATTGGCATTGATCTGATGTTGCATTGCTACCTTGGCCACTGATGTATCTGGCTGCTGGCATTGCTGAATAAGTTGATGTTTAAATTCAGCTGTGAAGGTTCGACGGGGCTTTTTTAGCGTTGGTGCACTGTCTATAACTGTCTTTAAATCCATAAATAGGTGTCCACTTAAATTTAAGTGGACACTATCGCGGTATTAATGAGTTAGAAAAAGTGGGGTTCAGCGGACGCTTACGGTTCAACATACTTAATAGTGATTAAATTTAGCTTTCATCGTTTTAGGAATAGAAAAAATCTTAGAAAATCATTGTGGTTAAATTATATACAAGACTACTGTTACTCACCGAAATATTTTCATGAATAATTTTTGTTACGTCATAATGAGTACAAAATATGATCAGTGTTACGTCATAATGAGGTTAAAACTTGATCACTGTTACGTCATAATGTGTATGAAAAATAAGCGGTGTTACGTCATAAATCCTAAGAGAAAGCATGATTTTTATTTTGAAAATATATTTAAGCCTAAAATTTTATCAGATATATATTAATCTTTAATATTATAAAAATAATTTTTAATTAAATATGGTTTGGTGGGAGGTTATTTTGTATTAGATTTATTATTTTAGATTTTATTTATTTAAAGTTGGGGAGGTTGATATAAACTTTTAAAGATTACTTTGGCACACTTTTGTATCAATGATGACAAAGTTTTAGCACATAAAAGTTTCACTTATGTATCACTAAAGTCTCAATTAAATTTAACTTTTGGCACACTAATGATTTAGGTAAATTCAATTGTGACTGTAAACTGCATCGTATCGGTGAAGATATCAGCAAGAAATTGAATTTCAGACCTGCACAGTTTTATAAGGAACGGCATGTACGTGGTAAATCGGTCTGTGAGGAACCAATGCCCGCTCAGGTCAGATCATTGAAGTTAGCTACATGGCGCACGTAAGTGCGACGTAAATTCCATAAACTGCATGTGACAGGAAAAAGCTTTATCGCAGAACAGGAGCTCTGCAGCTGATTCAGCAACTGTATGCGATAGAAGCAAAATTAAGAGAAATAGCAATTGTAGCGCCGAAAATCGACGACAATGAAGGAAATAGGACAGTCAACCAATCATGCAGTAGCGGTATGATTGGTTGAAAGAACATCAGGTAAAAGTCCACCAAACTCTCCAACAGCTAAGGCGATCAATTACAGCTTAAAGAGCGGGAAGCCGTATCTGGAAGATGGCAATCTGCCGATTGGTAATAACTGGGTGGAAGTGCGACACGAAGTCGCTTAATGAAGTTGTTCCCCCTGCGGGAACCACCCGTGTCACCGGGTGAATCTAGAAGGCTGAATAAAGAGCGCCTTCGACAATGTAACGAGGCACCGCAAGGTGCGGGGTATCAATCGTGAGAGGCGTACCCTTCTGGCAGCCATAGCCGGACAAGGGCTAGATAATCGGTATGGTGAAAACATTT
>NZ_JBIUAT010000064.1:0-3849 GCF_044547685.1 Acinetobacter sp. NPDC052428 | reverse complement strand
CAAATAAACTGACGTTTGCAATCTTTGCACTGATGGTTTTGTTTCCCATCTACTTTGATGCCATTTCTCTTTATATTGTTACTTAGACAGGTAGGACATTTGATTTGTAGCGTTATTTTCATACCTCTATTTTATCAAAAGCCATATTGTTTTTTTCAGCATACTTTTTGAAACACCACCTGATTATGAATTATTTGATCCGCATTAACTAAAAGACCAATCTCACTCCAATCACTAGCATTGAATTCTTTTTCTATTACTCTTTTTAAATCCAAGATAAGTTTATTAGTCTCTATCTGAGTATCATCTGAAGTTAAATTTGAATTAAACATAGATAGTATTTTTTGATTAAATTTTAGACATAATACTATAGGTATGAAAAAAAAGCCCCCTTTCGGAGGCTTCTTATTTCAAACTTGGTTTTAAGCTTTAGACACTGCGGGTTCAATTGAACCAATCTTTTCAGATTCATTGTCATGCATGATCAATGCAACAGCAATTGCAGTAATCAGAACCGGTAAACCAACTGCCATAAAGTTAAAGTAAGCAGGCAGGTTCATACCAAGTAAACCACCAATCAGAATCGGCCCTACAATCGCACCCATACGACCAATCGCAGAAGACCAGCCAATACCTGTCGAACGTACTGCAAGTGGGTAGAACTGCGCAACATAGCTATACAGCAACATTTGCGAACCAATTGACGCTGCACCAGCCAAGAATACTAAGATGTAAAGTAAGAATTGGTTAGATGCAAAGCCCATTGAGCTCATCACAATCGCACCCATCATACCCAGGAACATCAGTACCGGTTTCAGGTGGAAACGATCCGCAAGAATACCACCACCGACAATACCCACAACCGCACCAACGTTCATTACCATCATGAACATCAAGCTGTTGTCCATCGAGTAGCCTGCTGCCATCATCAACTTCGGTAACCAGCTGCTCAGTGCATACATGGTTAACAGACAAGTGAAGAACGCGACCCAGAACAGTAAAGTATTGACCGCACGACCACGACGGAACAAGCTCACCACGTTGGCTGCTTCAGGCACATTTTCCTGTGGCAAAGTGAAAGTTGTATTCTCGGTAACCGTCAGATTTGGCGCCAAGCGACGTACAATACGACGAGCTTCTGGCTGCTTGTTCTGTTTCACAATAAATGCGAGCGACTCAGGCAGGAATTTCCAGATCACTGGTAATAAAAACAGTGGAATACCCGCGATAAAGAACATGATTTGCCAACCAAAACTTGGGGTAAACCATGAACCCAATAACGCAGCCATTACGCCACCGACCGCATAACCACTAAACATGGTGGTCACCAGCGTACTACGCATTTTTTGTGGGGCATATTCCGAAGTCAATGCCACCAGGTTTGGCATTACGCCACCAATACCAAGACCGGCAAGGAAACGTAAAATACCGAATTCGGTTGGGTTTGAAGCAAAGCCGCCGGCAAAAGTTAAACCACTAAATAATACAATACAGATCATAATCACTTTCTTACGACCGATCTTGTCCGCGAGGGAACCAAAGATCATCGCACCAAACATCATGCCAGCCAGTGCGGTACTTGCAAGCATTCCAGCCTGCACTGCACTTAAGCCCCAGTCTTGCATCAATAACGGTAAAACTACACCATTGATTGCGAGATCGTAGCCATCAAATAAGATAATGAGTAAACACCAAGCAACTACATTGAAGTGGAAAGGCGTGAATTTCGCATTATCGACTACAGAATTTACATCTATTTTTTCCGTTGTCATCGTTCTCATCTCCCATGAGTACTTGTCCATAACATCTTGTTGAAGACTGAAGTCAATCTTCAATGTCAGGCAATATACGCAAGCGGGATTTAAGGCACAATAAGACTAATTGATATTCTGCTATGCTCTCGGAAATGTCATTTATTTGCGTGATATGTCACACTATTATTAATATAAACTTTTGAATAATTGATGTTTATTTTTTAATTCGCCCAATATTTAAGCTCTATTAATCCGCTTATTCTTTTGACCAATTGAATATTGATTTAATTTCATACTAAAGATATGAAAAAGCCCCTTTAAGTAAGGAGCTTTTTTAACTGAGTAGGTTAATTACGAGAGTTTAAATTTTGGCTGTTTTTAATTTTTTCACCACCACGCGACCAGATTGTGGCTTACGAATCATTGAAATAGCGATGATACCAATAATACCTGGCATTGCTACCGCGATAAAGTTCCATTTATGTGGTAACTCCATACCAAGTAGCATACCAATCACGATTGGGCCAACAATTGCACCTGTACGCCCTACAGCAGAAGCCCAACCAATACCAGTAGAACGTACTGCAACAGGATAGTATTGAGCAACATAGCTATATAACAAGATACTGGTACCAATAGATGAGGCACCTGCTAAACTCACAAGTAAATAAATAACAGGGGTTGGAGAGTTAAAGCCCAAACCAACCAAAGATAGTACACCGACAGTTAACATACTCATAAGAACAGGTTTAAAGTCAAAACGGTCTGCCAAAATACCACCGCTAATGGTTCCGATCACGGCACCAATATTCAGTGCTAATAAGAACATTAAACTGCTACCTAAAGAATATCCCGCTGCCATCATCAGTTTTGGTAGCCAGCTTCCAAGTGCGTAAAGCATGAGTAAGCACATAAAGAAAGCAATCCAAAATAAGAATGTTCCTGTGGCACGATTTTCTGTAAATAAAGCTTTTACTGATGCACTTTGGGTCTGATCAGCGCTAGCTAGAACCAGTTCAGTATCTTCTTGTATGTCTGCAGTTGGCTCGACTTGCTTTATAAAACGACGTGCTTCATTCACTTTTTGTTCTTTAACGAGGAAAGTTAAAGACTCAGGTAAGAACTTCCAAAAAAATGGAACAAAAAGTAATGGAATACCTGCAATGAAGAACATAATTTCCCAACCAAAACTTGGTGTAAACCATGTACCGCATAATGCAGCCATAATACCGCCCACCGCATAACCACTAAACATGGTGGTTACCAGTGTGCTTTTTAAACGTTTAGGTGCATATTCAGACGTTAGAGCGACTAAGTTTGGTAATACACCACCAATCCCTAAACCAGCAATAAAACGTAAAATACCAAATTCTGTTGGATTAGTGGTAAATCCACCTAAAAATGTAAAAGCACTAAATAAAGAAACACAAATCAAGATAACTTTTTTACGACCAATTTTGTCTGCAAGCATCCCAAACAGCATGGCTCCAAACATCATGCCAGCGAGTGCTGTACTTGCAAGCATGCCTGCTTGAACAGCACTCATGCCCCACTCTTGCATAAGTAGAGGCAGAACGACACCGTTAATTGCTAAATCATATCCGTCAAATAGGACAATAAACAAACACCATAATACAATGCTTAAGTGAAATTTAGTGAATTTTGCCTGATCAATCACATCATTCACACTTACCGTGTTTGCTACTCGCTTCATGTTTTCTGCCATTTTTACTCACCTCCTGTGAGTTTTTTTCGTTGTTTTCAGCACGACACATGACCCTAACTCTTATTTATTATTTTTAATGATTCTTATCGCCATGTCTTCGCAACAACTTAGTTCAACACAGCTACTTTTCATGCAATATCCGACTAAAGTCTTACTTATTCCTTAAAAATCTAAACCCATGAGTCTAGTTTTTAATCAATATTCAACAATTCCAAGAGCTATTTGACTAAAATCCCACGCATAAAAAAAACACCCCCTGCGTTAGCAGAGGGTGTTTTGGAATAATGAGCTGGCGATGACTTACTCTCACATGGGTAATCCCACACTACCATCAGCGCTAAGAGGTTTCACTTCTGAGTTCGGGAAGGG
>NZ_JBIUAT010000063.1:0-4157 GCF_044547685.1 Acinetobacter sp. NPDC052428 | reverse complement strand
ATTTACGGAATTAGGTCGACCACTTACCCAAGTTACGCCTTAAATTTGGCTCAATTAGGGGCGCTTTGCATTTCAAATCTTTGTGCAACAAAGCCGATCGAAATGATAAAGTCATAAATTGCTTTTCAAAAAAAAAGAAACTAATATGTTTCTTACAGAACCTAAAAGCAATAAATGCATCTACAATGAATAAGTCTTTACTTCAGCAAATCAAAAAAAGACGAACCCAATTGGGCTTAAAGCAAGTTGATATGCAATCCCGTACAGGCATTTCAAGACAGCAGTACCAAAAACTGGAAAGTCAGGGCAACCCTCGATTAGAGACCTTAGAAATTATAGCGGCAGGATTAAATGCTCAACTGATGCTCATCCCTGATGATAAGGTTCATTTGATCAGACAATTATTGAATGATGAAATTAAAGTCACTATTGAAGATCAGGATGACTTAATGACTAACCCATGGAAGGGTCTTCTCGGAGGAGAGGAACCATGAATACTGTTGCCGTCCTGAAATTAACATTACATCACGGTATCGTTGGATACTTGGCAGGATTTCAGAGCGGAAAAAATATTCTGGTTTTTACAGATTCTTTCCGCTCTGATCAGCAACGCCCGACCTTGAGCCTGCTGACTTCCCCCTTGTATCCTCAAGTGGATAAAATTTTAGAAAAGACCTATGTTACACATCAGCGTTTACATCCCTTGCTATCAAACTTGCTACCAGAAGGTGCATTACGCGAACTGATTGCACAAAGCCTCAAAGTACATATAGACAATGAATTTCAGTTATTGGCAGCTTTAGGTCATGATTTACCTGGAGCACTCATTGCGACTCCATTAGATCCAGAAGAAATTCCAGATGAAATAAAATTCAAACTGCAGATCTCTAATCCAGATCAGATCTTAAAGCAAGAGATTCGAACAGATAATAAGTTTTCCTTGGCCGGCGTCCAAATGAAGTTTTCCATGAAAGCCAAAGATGGGCGTTTTACACTAGTCCAGGCAACGGAATCGTCTCTACTCGGGGACTGGATTATCAAAACTCCTTCTTCCAGACATGCTTTTGTTCCGCTAAATGAATATTCTATGATGAGCCTTGCCAAAATGGTCGGAATAGATGTCCCTGAGATTCGCTTGGTGGATATGGCACTCTTACAAAACCTTCCACCATTAAATTTACCCCAAGAGCAATATGCTTTTGCAATCAAAAGATTTGATAGACAGAGTACTGCTGATACTACAGAGCTTATTCACATCGAAGACTTTGCTCAGATCTTCGGTGCATATCCACAGCAGAAATACAGCACCACAAATTATGAGCAGATAGGAAAGATCATTTATCAATTTTCAGATAACAAAATTCTTGATATTCAGCAATTTGCCAGCCGCTTACTTGTCAACATTTTGCTCGCCAATGGAGATGCACACTTAAAAAACTGGAGTATGATTTATCAGGACAAAAGAACACCAAGATTATCTCCCGCATACGATATATTGATGACTAGTGTATATATTGAAAATGAGCTTCATTTCGCATTGAATCTTGCCAAAAATAAAGATTGGTATTTAGCTGAGATGAAACACTTTGAACAATGGGCTGAAAAAGTCGGTGTTCCATGGCGTGTTATTGAAAAACAACTTCACGCCATTATGGACAAAGCACGGTCAGTATGGCCAGCGCTATTACTAGACTTACCTATGATTTCTGTTCATAAAGAAAAATTAAGAGAACATTGGAAAAAATTGCATCCAGACTTTCAGATACTTACAGATGATTAGAGGAAACCTGTAACCAAGCTAAAATTTCTCAAACAATTTCATCACATCATTTTCCGTCAGTTTCGCTTCTCCCTCATGATCTGTGCTTAGAATAGACTGTGCCAGTTCTGCTTTATTCTGCTGCAAGGCAATAATTTTTTCTTCTATGCTTTTATTAGTAATCAGCTTATACACAAATACCGGCTTGTCCTGGCCAATCCGCCATGCACGATCTGAAGCTTGATCTTCAGCAGCAGGGTTCCACCATGGATCATAGTGAATGACCGTATCTGCGGCAGTTAGATTCAGACCGACCCCTCCTGCTTTCAGACTGATTAAAAATACCGGCACTTGTCCAGACTGAAATGCTGTAATGACTTCATCTCGCTTTTTGGTCTTTCCAGTCAGCTTCACATAGCCAATTTCTGCGTGATAGAGCTGTTGTTCAATCAGTTCCAACATTGAGGTAAACTGAGAGAAAATAAGAATTTTTCGTCCCTCTTCCACCATTGGAACAACCATATCCATCAACTGTTCAAGTTTGGCAGAATGCGCCTGCCCGGTTTTAACTGAATCCAGTTTCAGCAAGCTAGGATGACAACAGACCTGACGCAGCTTCAGCAAGGCATCTAAAATTTGGATTTGACTAGGCTTAAAGCCTTTTTCTGCCACAATTTTCTGAATATTTGCCTGCATCGTGGCGCGAACAGCCTCGTATAGCTTGGATTGCTGCTCATTCATGTCAATATTGACTTCAATCGTGGTTTTTTCAGGCAATTCCTTGGCAACGTCAGTTTTCAAGCGACGTAAAATAAAGGGTTTAATGCGGTTTACCAACTTTTGCCTTAACTGCTGATCACCGCGTTTTTCAATCGGATGACGGTACTTTTTATTAAAAATTTCTTGTGAATATAAAAATCCTGGCATCAGGAAATAAAATAGTGCCCACAGCTCACCCAAATGATTTTCCATAGGTGTACCGGTTAGACATAGACGATGTCGCGCTGTTAATTGCCGTACTACCTGTGCAGCTTTGGCACGCGGATTTTTAATATTCTGCGCTTCATCCAGAATGAGTTGATGATATTCATATTGCTTCAGTTGCTCTTCATCTCTCGCCAAGAGCGGGTAGGTGGTTAACACAATGTCATAGTGTGAAATCTGCTCAAAATACTGATGGCGGTCGGGGCCTTGTAGCAGCAGTACCTTGAGCTCAGGGGTAAATTTTTCCGCTTCTTTGAACCAGTTATGCATCAGCGATGTGGGTGCAACAATTAAGGCGGGTCTGTCCTGCAAATGACCAGCCTGCTTTTCCATGAGTAAGTGGGCTAAAGTTTGTGCTGTTTTACCCAAACCCATATCATCCGCCAGAATCCCGCCATGCTGGGTTTCCCTTAAAAACTGTAACCAGCCTAGGCCCTGCTGCTGGTATGGACGTAATTCCCCCTGAAAACCTTGTGGTGTCGGCAGTTGTTGCTGATAGCCTTGTTTGAATTTCTGCGCAAATTGCTGCAGGCGATTACTGACCTGCCACACCATCCCCAGATGATGCTGTAATTCTAATAGTTGACTCGCATCATAGCGATCTATGCTACGCTCTTCTTGCTGTAAAATGCTCTGCAGATGCAACAATACCGGCTTAATGTCCTTTGCGGATAAAGCCAAATCTGGTTGATCCGCTGCAGTTTTCAGGGTGAAAATTTGACTGTCATTCAGATGACCAAAAATCCGTGGATCAAGTAAATCAGGCTGTTCTTTCACCAAAGCCACAAGTGCATCGAGTAAATCATAGCTATTGCCTGCACTGTCCTGAACGGTCGCCCCGATATTGAACCAGTCTTGTTGGCTTTCAGATTCAGTGATGGAAATATTTAAATTTTCAACATATTGCAGCTTAAATGGGCTGTGTTCCAGATGCTCTATCTGCCATCCAATCAATTCAATTTGATTGATGGGCATCAGCTGTTTGATCCAGTCTCCATAGAACGCAAAAACCATAGAATCAAGACGTTGTTTATCCAGTTTTAATTGCTGGTAATAATTAAGATCTTTCACCCACTTCAGTGATTCGACCAATAGCTGTAAACGCTGGATTGACTGTTGTTCCTGAACTAAGTCCCGAAGCTGTCGCACCATTTTGCCATGCTGCTCACCAATAAAACTGTCACCTGATGTACCTGCTTTTATTCGTCCGCCTACATAGGAGAATTCAATTTCGGCACAAACAGACTCTTCCCATTTCCAATCAAATTTATCTAAAACACCGAAGCGTAAAATTGGCTGGGGACTTCCCTCAAGGACATCAATATGCTGAATAGACACGCGCTGAGGCAGATTTTTCACGTCTGAATATTGATGAGTCAGTTTCTCAAACTCTGGCAAGAGAATAGATGTAAGA
>NZ_JBIUAT010000062.1:0-4762 GCF_044547685.1 Acinetobacter sp. NPDC052428 | reverse complement strand
AAGTCGTATCAGCATAGGTTACTTAAAACGTTGCATTGCGAATTTCTTTTATATTCGTAACTTTAGAAGTATCTCGCTGAACCACCTTATCATTCGCATATAAATGGACTGAAGCCATTGCCAGAGAGAGTGCAATAACAGAGCTACTTAAAATTTTATTCATGTTCCAGATCCAATCATTTAGTCATACTCGAATCATGATAGGAAAAATCAAATAATAAAATTGTCCGTAAGGACAATCATCGAAACTATTGGGACAACATGCTATATTTGTTATTTTAGAGAGGTAGATCGAATGGCTATACCAGTGATTGGATTATTCGTTTATCCCAATATAAATCCATTTCACTTCTCTATTCCCCATATCATTTTCAATATCAGGATTGAAGATAAACGCTTATTTGATCTGAAAATTTTTTCTATAGATGGCCAACCCGTAAAAACAGAACAGTCTATGATGATTATCCCTGATGGTGGGATTGAACTCATTAAAGAGTCGGATCTTATTATTATTCCTGGATGGGATGATTTTAATCATGAGCCTGAACAAGTACTTATCGATGCCCTAAATTGTGCGTATCAGACTCGAATTAGAATTGTAGGGTTATGCTATGGAACTTATGCATTGGCATATGCTGGTTTACTTGATCATAAAAAAGCAGCTACGCACTGGATGGCTGAACAAGATTTTAGTGAGCGATTTCCACAGGTTAAGCTTGATCATGATGCCCTATATGTAGAAGACCAAAGGATCGTAACCTCTGCAGGAACAGGCGCAGCATTAGACTGCTGCTTGTACTTGGTACGTGAAATCTATAATGCACAAATTGCGAATAAAGTTTCTAGAGTAATGGTAATTCCGCCTCACCGTGAAGGTGGGCAAGCTCAGTTTATTGAACAGCCAGTAGCAGAATCGAGCCAAGATGCACAAATTAACCTATTACTTGATTTTTTAAGAAAGAATTTAGCTGTACAACATAATATTGAAAGCCTAGCTGAACGGACACATATGACACGTAGGACGTTCACACGGCATTTTAAGAAAGCGACAGGTATGACCTTAGTCGATTGGCTGAATACTGAAAGAATCAGATTAAGTTGTGAACTCTTAGAAACAACAAACTTGTCTATCGAAAAGATAACCGAGCTTTCAGGTTTTAATAATACCGTGTCATTTAGAAAAAATTTTCGTGAAAAATATGGCACCAGCCCTCAGGCATGGAGAAAAGCTTTTGGGATCATTAATGAGAATAATCCGCCCCATTTAACATAATGGGCATTATATGAAATACATTTGTTAGAACCCATTCAAAATGTCTATATTCTCACCAATAAAAATGTCTGGTTTATGATGGTTTTTATCACCATGGACTGGATATAAAATATAAATGCTGATCACTATGTCTGATAAAGAAATTCAACGTCTTGCAGTTCTGCAAGACGTTAGAGATCATCGTATTACCCAGGTCCGTGCTGCTGAAATCCTGAATCTTTCCACCCGTCAAATTACCCGGTTATTGCAGAAGCTCAATCAAGATGGTGTCTCAGGTATGGCACATGCCAGTCGTGGTCAACCGAGTCATCGTCGCCATGACGTTCTGTTAAAATCAGAATGTCTTTCCATTATTTCTGAACATTTACTTGGCTTTGGTCCTACATTGGCTCATGAGAAGCTCAGCAGCATGTTTGGCCTGCATATCCCGGTAGAAACGGTTCGTCGCTGGATGACTGCAAATGACCTGTGGATTCCTCGATCCAAGCGCCTGAAACGTCCATATCAGCCTCGATACAACCGTGATTGCTTCGGTGAGCTGATCCAGATCGATGGCTCATATCATGACTGGTTTGAAGGTCGAGCTTCCAAATGCTGCTTGCTGGTTTATATCGATGACGCCACTGGAAAGCTGTTGCATCTGCGCTTTTGTGAGGCTGAAACGACCTTTGATTATATGCTTTCAACCCGAGCCTACATTGAGCAATACGGCAAGCCTTTAGCGTTTTATAGCGATAAACACTCGGTATTCCGAGTGAATCAGAAATCGAGCCGAGATAGCCAGATCACGCAATTTGGGCGGATTCTGAATGAGTTAAATATTGATATTATCTTCGCCAACTCACCCCAGGCCAAAGGCCGTGTGGAACGTGCCAATAGAACACTCCAGGATCGCCTGATCAAGGAAATGCGCCTAGAAGGTATCTGTTCAATTGCCGAGGCAAATGCCTGGCTGCCCTGCTTTATTGAGCATTTCAATCAGAAGTTTGCCAAGTGTGCGCGAAACTCAAAGAATTTACATCGGCCATTAACCGAATCTCATCTTGAACTGGATGATATTTTTACCTGGCAGGAACCGCGTAAGGTCACCAAGAATCTGACCCTGACCTATGACAAATGTATTTATCTGCTTGAACCGACAGAGCTGAATCATAAGCTTGTTGGGCAATATATTTCATTTCTGGAGTACCCGGATGGGACTGTGGCCCTCATGCACGAGGGACGAAAGCTCAACTACAGCATTTTCAATAAATTAGCTGGGCTACAGCAGAATGAGATCGTTGAGAATAAACGGTTAGGTACAGTTCTGGCACATATTCAGCAACAGCATGAAGAGTTGGAAAAACAGAATAAACGTTCCCGGGCCCAGAAAAGTATGCCAAGTCGTAAAGCTCAGAAAGTTGTTATTGAACAAAGAAATTTAAATCCTGTGCTTGACTCTTGTGGTTAAAAACAGGACATTTTAAATGGTTTATCGCATAGACATTTTAATTGGTGAATAACAACATTTTTAAATAGTATTACTTATCAAATACTTAAATCAATAAACCCGAAACCAGAAAGATCAAAAAATAGACTTTTTAACAACTCGTATTTTTTTAATCATGTTTGTAATATTTTGCCAATAAAATTGATCACTTTTTAATCGAATCGAGGATTTTTTCAATGGCCCGGTCTTCCTAGGGCCAAAACTGTCCCCAATTTCTGGGGATAACATTTAGACATATGTTATGCATATCTTAGTAAAAATTAATCTCGACCTTAGCATCTTTTCATTCATTATATTTTAAACTGTTTAATGAGCAATTTTAAACATCAAGGTAAATTTCCTCATTAACTTTTTCTGTCTTTCCCCAATCAATTGAGGAAAGACATGACCATGATTTTAAGCACTACGCTTCAAACCTTCGAGTCGTAGTGAGTCAGTCATATTTAACAACAGTTGTTCGGTTTTTGTCCAGCCCAGACATCCATCAGTAACAGATTGACCATAAGTCATTTGCTCAGAAATTTTCTGGTTGCCATCTACCAAATGACTTTCTAGCATTACGCCACGAACATTGGTCTGTAAGCGTTCTGCTACGATCTGTTCCAGTACTTTAGGCTGTAGCATCGGATTTTTTGAGCTATTGCCATGACTACAGTCAATTACCAATGCCGGTAAGTCGATCTGATGTTTGGCCCGGATTTTCTCAATTTCTGACAATTGGTAATTTGGTCCGCTATTCGAGCCACGTAAAATCAAATGTGCTTTCGGATTACCTTGCGAGTGTAAAATACATGGTAAACCAGACTGGCTCATCCCCAAGAATTGATGCGGATGAGAGGCAGACTGGATGGCATCTAGTGCAATCTGGATCGAACCATCAGTACCATTTTTGAAACCGATGCTGTACGGCATATGGCTGGAAATTTCGCGATGAATTTGTG
Organism: Acinetobacter sp. NPDC052428; assembly: GCF_044547685.1. Taxonomy (GTDB): domain Bacteria; phylum Pseudomonadota; class Gammaproteobacteria; order Pseudomonadales; family Moraxellaceae; genus Acinetobacter; species Acinetobacter lwoffii_G. Next base: position 1,059 of record NZ_JBIUAT010000062.1, on the reverse strand, counting down.
ATTCGCTGGTACGTGCGCCAATCGCTCCCCAGGCCAATAGATCATCGAAATAAGCAGTTGCCATTTGGCTAAGAATTTCCGAAGCGATTGGCAGGCCCATTTCAATAATTTTTAGGTATAAGTCACGGGATTTTTCCAAGCCCAATTGCATATTGGATGAACCATCCAGATTTGGATCGTAAAGGAAACCTTTCCAACCCACCGTAGTCCGTGGTTTTTCAATATAAGCACGCATCACCAGGAAAATCTGATCAGATAGCTGTGACTGAAGTTGTTTTAATTTTTCTGCATAGTCTAGCGCGGAAGCTTCATCATGAATGGAACATGGGCCTGTGACCACCATTAAACGATGATCCTTGCCTTCTAATATATTTTGAATAGTTTGACGGTGTTCAGCGACTTGGCTGGCTAATTGCGGAGACAGTGGCAATTGCTGCTTAAGCTGCTGAGGTAAAATTAAAATGCTTTCAGCATGATGTTGTTGTGATGTATTTGGGGTATTCATGACTTTAATCCTGGGACTGGCAATCAGTCCAAACTTTTATTTGAGCGTTATGGGTCTAATCGAAGGTGTTGTGAGTGTCATTAGCTGACTAAAATAAGACCAATAAAAGTTGTTAAAGTATGAATAGTTAAAGTTTGTCATGGCTGTCTCCAAAATATTGTAAAAAATGAAAGGCATAAAAAAACCTGATCAGGGTTGCCGATCAGGTATAAACTGGTGGGCAACCTTTTCATTGCCCAAACGCGTTCAGGCAATTAGCTAAACTGCCAGAAATAAAAATATGCGTTTGAAATGATAGGTTGCTTTAACATGTTATGTCTTTCATAAAATGTGATTCTGAAATTAAAATACGCGCTCTGTGAGCATTTGACAAGCATTAAATATAAAAAAATATTTATTAACTTTTCTAGGGTCTGTTGACATTTTCTGTTCAAAAAAATAGCGAGAAAGTAAAATTTAATCGCCAAACCAAATTTACTTCTCGCTATGCCTCGTACAATGCTGAATGATCAACACTGGTCTAAGTTACTTTCTATTTTCCGAAATTTTGATAT
>NZ_JBIUAT010000061.1:0-6464 GCF_044547685.1 Acinetobacter sp. NPDC052428 | reverse complement strand
ACAGGAAGTACAGCGTGTGGATCATGCCTATTTACCGGATGACCTGGTTTCTATAGGCCGTGATACCGAAACAGTTGCCCTGTCCAAAGCGGTGAAATATTTTGTCGAGCACCGTGTATTCCTTAACGATGACCGTACGGTGATATTCAAATGAACAGTAGCGTAAATTTAACTCAGTCTGCGCAGATCATTGATGGCAAAGCAACAGCCACTGCTGTACTTGAAGAAGTTAAAGCAGATGTTCTGGAATTTAGAGCCAAAGGTATTGAGCCTTGTCTAGCCGTAATTTTAATCGGTGATGATCCTGCTAGCCATGTCTACGTACGTAACAAAGTAGAAAAAGCGCAGTTTGTTGGTATCCGTTCGCTGGAATTTCGTATGGATTCTAATACTGCAGAAGAGGTACTGCTGGCAAAAATTGATGAACTGAATGCAGATGCAAGTGTGCATGGCATCCTGGTGCAGCTGCCATTGCCAAAACATATCAATGAAAACGCAGTGCTGGAACGCATTGATCCAAAAAAAGATGTCGACGGTTTCCATAGTGAGAACGTGGGTGGTTTAAGTCAGGGTCGTGATGTGCTGACACCATGCACACCAACAGGTTGTATCCGCCTGCTCAAAGACACATTGGGTAATGATTTAAGTGGCCTACATGCGGTAGTGGTGGGACGTTCAAATATTGTGGGCAAACCTATGGCTGCGTTGCTTTTAAAAGAAAGCTGCACGGTAACAGTTGTCCATTCAAAAACCAAAAATATTCAGCAGCTGTGTAAGCAGGCAGACATTGTGATTGCGGCTGTCGGCCGGCCATTGATGCTCAACACAGATTATCTCAATGAAAATGCAGTCGTGATTGATGTAGGCATTAACCGCATTCAGTTGGATGGAAAAAATCGTCTAGTTGGCGATGTGGATTTTGGTGCTGTAGTTGAGCATGTAAAGGCAATCACACCAGTTCCGGGCGGGGTAGGACCGATGACGATTGCCTATCTTATGAAAAATACGCTTGATGCGGCCAGATTACAGACAAAAATATTTTAAAAAATAAAACAGGTATCAGAGATACCTTGGAGGAAAACATATGCCACTTGGACTACTCAAATATGGATTAAGCAGTGAATATCCAGTTGAAGTGGATTTGCCTCCACCGAAGGAACTTAAATCACACTATGACGTGGTCATCATCGGCGGTGGTGGGCATGGCTTGGCAACAGCTTATTACCTGGCTAAATATGAAGGTATCACCAATATTGCTGTATTGGAGAAAGCCTATTTAGGTGGGGGAAATACCGCACGTAACACGGCTGTGATTCGCTCTAATTACCTGACTTCAGAAGGTGTGAAATTCTATGCTGAATCGGTCAACATGTTTAAGAATCTTTCCAATGAGTTTGATTTCAACATCATGTATTCCGAGCGTGGTCAGTTAACCTTAGCGCATACTGATTCAACAGTCCGTGCATTTCGTCAGCGTGCCGAAGTTAATAAACATTTTGGTGGGCGTACAGAATTGATTGACCGCCAGCAGATCAAGGAACTGGTGCCATGTCTGAACCTGGATCCTGCACATTTGCCGGTACTGGCGGGTTTATGGCATATCGACGGGGCAACTGCACGTCATGATGCGGTGGCATGGGGCTATGCCAAAGGGGCTGCCAAACGTGGTGTAGAGATTCATCAGTTAACTGAAGTACAAGATTTTGTCACTGAAGGCAACCGTGTGACTGCAGTAAAAACCAATCGCGGTACTGTGCAGTGTGGTTGTGTGGTACAGGCGATTGCTGGTGCTTCTAGCTTGCTCATGAATAAACTCCATATCCGTTCACCGATTCATACTTTCCCTTTGCAAGCGATGGTCTCACAGCCATTTAAGCCATTTATCAATCCATTGGTGAGCTCTTCGGCATTGCACTGTTATGTTCAGCAAACCAGCCGGGGTGAAATTGTTTTTGGTGGTGGTTCTGATCCTTACCCACTGTATAACACCCGATCTACCCTAGATTTAAAAGAAAGTCTGCTCGCACATGCCATTGAAATGTTTCCATTCATGGCGAATGCCAAGTTAATGCGCCAATGGGCTGGTATCACGGATATGACCCCGGATTACAGTCCAATTATGGGCAAATCACCGTATGACAATTATTACCTTGATGCTGGCTGGGGGACATGGGGCTTCAAGTCAACACCAATCTGCGGCAAGACCATGGCTGAACTGGTCGCTACTGGCAAGACCCCAGAACTGATCAAGCCATTTGAACTATCACGTTTCAGTCGCTTCCAGCAAGTCAATGAAATGGGCGCAACTGCGGCGAGCCACTAAGGAGATATGCCATGAAAATAATGATTTGTCCTCTCAATGGTCCGCGCAATATCAGTGAATTCACCTACGGAGGTGAAGTACGTGAAATGCCTGACCAGAACACATGCACTGATCAGGAATGGGCCGATTATGTGTTTAATAAAGACAATTTAATTGGAATCGTACGTGAATGGTGGATGCATACACCAAGCAGTTACTGGTTCATTGTTGAGCGACATACTGCGTCAGATGAAATTATCCGCACTTATGATGCCAAAGAAATTTTTAATCAACGCATTGATTTTAATGCAGAAGAAAAACCAGCACAGTCTGCTGAACAAAAAGGGGTAGTTGCATGACAAAAACAGGCTTAGATAGACTTCCTGCACCTTACGGACTGCTCATTGACCGCGATCAACAAGTGCAGTTTGAATTTGACCAGCAGAAATTTAGCGGCTTTGCCGGTGACAGTATCGCTAGTGCTCTGATCGCCAGTGGGCGCTGGATCATGTCGCGTTCATTTAAATACCACCGTCCGCGTGCGCCACTGACCATGGCAGGTCAGGATGCCAATACCCTGATCCAGTTGCCACAAGAACCAAATGTCCTGGCAGATTGCACAGATATCCATACAATCACAACCTCTTCAGGACAAAATTTTTCAGGTTCTTTACTGAAAGACTCAGACGCATTTTTAGGCAAGTTTTCTAAATTCATGCCAGTAGGCTTTTATTACCGTTCTTTTTATAAGCCAAAAGGTGTGTGGAAACTCTGGGAACCGATGATTCGTAAAAAAGCCGGACTGGGTGTGCTGGATCTGAATTTCGAGCCGGAATACTACGACAAAGCATACTTATTTACTGACGTTGCCGTGATTGGTGCTGGTCCGGCAGGACTGAAAGCAGCGATTACAGCAGCCGATACTGGCTTGAAAGTATTACTGATTGAACAGGAAAAAGTACTCGGCGGCAGTCTGAACTATGCGCGTTTTGACGTAGCAGGTCAGCTAGCAAATCAATTAAGAAATGAGTTGGTACAGGCGGCTGAACAACATGCCAATATCAAAGTACTGAAAGAAGCAGTCTGTAACGCCTGGTTCACCGATCACTATCTGCCGGTGATTCAAGGCAAACGCATGTATAAAGTCCGTACGAAACAGTGCATTGTGGCCAGTGGTAGTTTTGATCAGCCAGTTGTATTTAGAAACAATGATTTACCGGGGATAATTTTAACGAGTGCCGTACAGCGTTTAGTCAAGTTGTATGCAGTAAAGCCAGGCCAAAAAGTAGTGATTCTTACAGGGAATGATGATGGTTATCTGGCTGCACTTGATTTGCTTGAAGCTGGTATTGCGGTTCAGGCTCTGGTTGATATGCGTGCAGGTGCTGCTGATGCGGCATTGCAACGTATTGTTTCTTCCAAAGTGAAATGCTATTTCAGAAGTACTGTTTACGAGGCACAGCATGACCGTGCGATGCAACATATCACTGGTGTGGATATTTGCCAGATTACTGCGGCAGGTCAGGTAACAGAAGATTCAATTCATCTGGAATGTGATGTACTGGCGATGTCATCAGGCTATATGCCAGTGTATCAACTGTTGTGTCAGGCAGGCGCTAAACTGAGCTATGCTGATAACCGTGCACAGTTCAGTATTACTGGGTTGCCAAAAGGCTTGCAGATTGCAGGTTCGGTACATGGTGTACATGCGATTGAGAATGTCCTAAAAGACGCAGAACATACTGCCCAGAATGCAATACGCTCTATCCAGGAAAATACACAATTTGATGATGAACTGAGCTTCATTGAAGCATCAGTTAACTTCCCATGGCCGATGTTTGAGCATCCTAAAGGCAAGGAATTTGTCGACTTTGATGAAGATCTGCAAATCCGTGACATTATCAATGCAACCAAAAGTGGTTACCGTGACGTACAGCTGGTCAAGCGTTTCTCAACTGTCGGCATGGGACCATCGCAAGGCCGTCATTCTGCTTTGCCAACTGCACGTTTAGTCGCGAAATATACTGATCGCAGTGTGAGTGAAACTGGCGTGACAACAGCCCGTCCTCCATTTACTGCAGAAAAACTGGCACATATTGCCGGGCGTGGTTTTGATCCGTACCGTCAGACTCCAATGCATCAGCGTCACTTAGAACTCGGTGCGAAAATGATGCCTGCAGGCAACTGGCAACGTCCGGCATTCTATGGTCCAGCAGAGCAGCGTTTGAAAAATATTGAACGTGAAGCACTCAACGTGCGCCAGAATGTGGGCATCATTGATGTATCAACTCTGGGTGGTTTAGAAATCCGTGGTGCAGACAGTGCCGAGTTTCTGAATCGTCTGTATACCTTTGCTTTTGCAAAATTACCGGTCGGTAAAACCCGCTATGCAGTGATGGCTGCAGAAGATGGTGTGGTGATTGATGATGGGGTAGCTGGCCGTATCAGTGAACAGCATTTTTATGTCACAGCAACCACCAGCGGTGTCGACCGTATCTACCAGCAGATGCTGAAATGGAATGCGCAGTGGCGCCTGAATGTCGATATTACCAATGTGACCACGGCATTTGCTGCAGTTAATATCGCAGGGCCAAATTCTCGTGCATTAATGCAGAAAGTATGTACGGATGTAGACTTCAGTAATGAAGCCTTCCCGTATCTAGGCTTAAGATTGGGCACGATTCAGGGCATTCCTGTCCGTCTGCTTCGTGTCGGGTTTGTAGGTGAGTTGGGCTATGAAATCCATTATCCAGCGCGTTATGGTGAATTTGTCTGGGATCTGCTGATGGAGGCAGGCAAAGCGTGGAATATACAGCCGTTTGGTGTGGAAACCCAGCGTCTACTGCGTCTTGAAAAAGGACATATCATCATTAGCCAAGATACAGATGGCATGACGCATCCGAAGGAATGTGATCTCAGCTGGGCTGTGGCAAAATCAAAACCATGGTTTGTGGGTAAGCGTTCAATCGAAATCCTGGCATCGCAGCCTTTAAAACGCAAACTGGTTTCTTTTGTGCTAGACAAGACCAAGACTCAACCACTGGAAGGGCATATCGTACTAGAAGGTGAAGATATTTCGGGCAATATCACGTCTTGTGAGTTTTCACCAAGCTTAGACAAGATTATTGGCATGGCCTATGTGGGAATCAATCAAAGTACAGAAGGTCAGACTTTCCCGATCCGTGTCGAAAAAGGCGAAATTGTGCAGGCCACTGTAGTCAAAGCACCATTCTACGACCCAGAAAACCAACGTCAGGAGATTTAAACGATGCAAAATCTATATCAGGCAGAGCGCAGTTTAATTCAGCGCACGTTTGAAAAATATGACGCTTATGGCTCAGGCAAGTATTTTCTGACTACACCAAATCAGCAGGAACAGCTTAAACGCTGTGGCCTGATTGATCTGACTCATTTATCTCGTGTTGGATTCCGTGGTGTAGATGCAGCGACATATTTGCAGCAAAAGGGATATCGCACACCAGAAGTACCAAATACCGTACTTGCACAGGACGATGGCAGTTTTGTGGGACGTCTATCTGCAACTGAATATCTGGTTCTCGGGTCATTAAAGGACTTTGGCGACAAAGTCACTGCACTTGAAGCTGGCTGGCAGATGGATGAATCTCTCAATTATTTGTTGCCTCGCCAGGATAGCCACGCATGGATGATACTTACGGGAGAGTATATATCAGCCATTATGGCGAAGCTTTGCGGTGTAGACCTTAGTGCTGAAGAGTTTAAACCAGGCCATATTGTGCAGACTTCAGTAGCACGTATCAATGCGATTGTGCTGAATGTCAGCGATGAAGTCTGTCCGAAATTTAGCATTCTGTGTGATCGCTCTGCATCATTATATTTATGGGAAGTGCTGATTGATGCGATGGCTGAATTTAACGGTAAAGTAATAGGTGTTAATACACTATTTTAAAGTTCCCCCAACTATAAGCCCTTCCTATGGCTGCTGGTGTCAATCGGCAGCCATATCATTTTTATATCCCCCAAAATTCAACCAGAGTCATTTTCTTAGAAATTGAATCTTATTATGTAGTGTAAATTTCTATAATTTTTGTAAGCATCCGGCTAACACAGCCTTACCAAGCGATCCTATAAGCCTTAATTTAGTTCCCACCTAAAAACAAGTGGGGACTTAATCCATGAACAT
>NZ_JBIUAT010000060.1:0-7441 GCF_044547685.1 Acinetobacter sp. NPDC052428 | reverse complement strand
GGTTGTTCCTTTCGTTGCTTCCTTGCTCTTTGGTTTACCATGCCCAATCACATAGCGTTTTTTGCTCTTCAATGTATTGGTAGGTTTTTCAGTCAAGCTTGAACGATCCGCAGATTCCAGTTTACTTTGCTGGAACAAGAAGCCATGGTCGGCTGTAATCAACAGGGTGGAAATATTGAAGTGCATTAAAATTTTACGGCTGAGTTCAGTCAGCTCTTCAATAGCATGTTCCACAGCCATAAAGGTTTCTGATTCTGTCGAGGCGCTGTCACCGCGTGCATCAATCACGTTGTGATAAACGTAAATCAACTCATAGTCTCTAAGTGCTTCACGACCTTCATCACGCGACCAACCTTTTACCATTTCAGCGGTCACGGCCAGACCATTATAGGCCGCCAGAATTTTGGATCGTGCTGCAGTCCCTTTGCTGGACTGCCCATCTACTAAAACATCATCCCCTGCGGCCTCTTTGTACTCCAAAGTCTGATGCGGCAATAACGAGGCCATGCCCAGTGTGGTGTAACTTGGGACAACGCCCAGCTGTGAAGACAAGGTCGCTTCGGTATAACGCTTTTAATTAATACGATCACGCAGCTCTACCTCAGCTTCATAGCGGAAAGCATCACTGATAATTACCACAATACGGCGTTTCGTTGCAGAACTGAGTAAGGGTCTGACGTGAGTATCGTAGAAGTTCTGCTGATTTGGGATATCTGCCATTTTCCAGACATTCAAGCGTTGCTCAGCTTCTACACGCTCACCCCAGTTACGTGCCAAGTGGTCAATAAACCAGTAGGAATAGCAATTTTCGACTTCTTCATCAAGTTTTTTCAGGATATCGACATGAGCGCGTTGAGAAGCAGCACTGTAGTGGAGATAGGCCATATCAAAGCGATACAACTCTTGCTCGTAGGCTGTATACAAGGCTTCACTGGAGTCGAAATAGAACCCAGAATCAAACTGCAGTCGCAGACTGAACAGCTCAATCGCTGCCTGCAACGCTGTATAGACGGTACGGTATTTACGGCGTGTCGCATCATCCTTATGTTTGGAAGCCCAATAGCCATCCAGACGGGTAGAGATAACCGTTTTGAAATGTTCCAGTTCAGCCTTGGCGGCTGCAGGGATATGACTGGCCAAATCAACAATGATCTTTTGTTCAATCACTTCAAAGGTCATGACATCGAGCAGCTGCTCCAGATCAAAAGCCCCGACCTTCTCCTGGATACGCAGCGCATTTGCTACAGTCTGGGAAAGTGTATCGAAGGTTGGGTAGTATTTGGAGCTGTCTCTCCAGCGTGACAAAAAGGCTCTGGCTGTTGCACGGGAGCTGACTGATGACATCACCAGTTCTTGAGCCCATAGCGGTATATCGCCCAGGCTTTCACAGAAACCTGTGCTCATCAAACGGATAAAGAACGTACCGAGCTTGAATGGTGCTTCCCCATTCAATTCTTCAACCGATGCTGGATAACCAATTTCCGTCTGTAATGCGGTGACTAAAGCTGGCACCAGTTGGAATTTTTCCAGTTCAGCAAAGGAGTCTGGATTGACTTCCAGAGCCAGGTTCTGCTGTACCATTTCATCTGCCAGTGCCAGAACGATATGCATAAGTTCGGCACTGTCAGCCTTGACCACAGCTGCAATCATGGCCATATCCAGATTCTGTTCATCTGCATCAGGCTGGATATAGCGTTTTAAGGTGCTCAGACGGGCTTTGGCTTTGAGGAACTCTTCACGTTTGGCCAGATGTTCTCTTAGACTCTGCTGCTGTAAACCCAGCTCATTGAAAATAATTGAGAAACGATCGGCATAGAAGCTACGTGAATACAGCTTGATGTCCAGTAACCAGTCTTTTTCGGTTTCAGGCTCAGCACTTGGGAAATACAGCAAGTATTTGCCCTGCTGGTCTTCCAGTTCCAGTTTAAGCTTGATCGCAAGGTTGGATTCTTCTGCCATATTTAAAATATGGACATCATTTAGCTCTAGGGCTTTGATTTCTTCAGTAAATGACTGTTCTGCATCATACCAAAAAACAATTCGATGCTGTTCAGTATAAAAGGCTTGTTCCAGGCCTTGTTGAAGTTGACTTAAGTTCATGCAACCACCTCTGCATGATCTAGTGTGGAAGAAAAGCTATTCATTACTTCTCCCCCGTCACAGCTTTAACTTCAGCCAACAAGTTCCCAAACTTGCCATAGTTCACTTTCACCCCATCATCTAGATCCAGTGAAATACGCTGATCGGCATAATGGCGCAGTTTTTCCTCAAAGCTACTCAGTTCAGCCTGTTGCTTATGCAGATTTTGTAGTTCTTTCTCTTTACGTTTAATTTCAGCAGCGGAATCACTGTTTTCGATTTCACTTTGCAAAGAATTCACCATAGCCGCCATTTTAGAAATCAGCGGCATGACGTATTCAGTACGCATACGTGCCAAGGTACTTTCGTTATAGCGGTGCAAGTACACCAATGCCTGGAAAGCCCCCTGTTTACCACTGCTGAATAACCAGTAGATCGGACGCTTTTTATAGGTCTGCATATGGTCTTTATAGAACTTGCTTGCTAGATAACGGCGAATCGTATCTTCAGCGGTTTCACTGGCTTTTTTATCCAAGCTTTCTGCGAGCCACTGCATATTGGCATCCAGCGTTTCTTTGCCCCAAACAGCAGTTAAGAACTCTTGGATACGATGTGTTGCATCATCTTCAAACCAATGCATTTCGGTCAGTGGAATAATGCCATCCGCATCGGCTGGGAACTTTTGATAACGGCTGGCATCAAAGTCTTGATTACCTGCATGCGCATAGATCAGACCTGGTTCATCCAGGCTATAACGTCCCATCATGCAACCAAGTGCATAAGAGATTAAACGCTGGCTGTCTTTTTCACGGTCGGCACGGGTTAAAGTGATCTGTTCATCTGGTACATCGGGTGTCAGTTCATCCTGCAAACCGTAAGCGTCAATAAACAGCTTGTTGTTTTCTTCTTCCAGACGTTTCATTTCAGCCACGGCGTCAGCATTTTGCTGTTTCCATGTATTAAAGGCTTGTTCTAAGTTTGAGTGTTGGGTACGAATAATTGGGTTTTGGGTAAAGTCCCATGAGAATTCATAGGAATCCCAATCAACTTGGGAAAGTTTTACCAGATTTTTAGTATTATTTTCAATGTCTTGTGTAACCTGAAAAATAGGATAATTCTGGATTTGACCAACTTCAAAATGTAATGTGGGTGAAAGAAACTCAGCATATTTACTTATTAATTTACTATTCATGCTAGATAACACTATTAAATTGTTATCAGAGAAGATTGTGGGCCCCGAAGCATTAAAAATAAATCCTTTTGGTACATATCTCATGCTTAACAAACCACTTGACACATCAGTCCAAGTTACACCAGATAAGCCATAAAATCTTTCGTTACGAATAACAGAACGTAGTTTGCCATTATCAAATTTAAAATTTTTTATTTCTGATCCATTATTCTCCCAATTGACCACACTATCATAATTTCCATACCAACGACGGAACTCCCCCCCTTTTTGAGTCGGATACCATTTTGTACCACTCATTATAGAGAATTTATAACCATCGATTTCCCACCAATAACGAATAAATTTTTCATTATCACCTGAAGTAAATCCTTTTTTAGCTTTTTCTCCTACAAGCTCACCTTTTTCAAAAACATCAAAAAGTCTTTTATTTACCCAATAAGCCACAGGACTACCCGGAATTTTCTTAAAGTCATCTTGAATCGTAGAGTCAAAACGATTAAGTCCTGATCTTAGTTCTGATTCTTTTTGATCCTGCCCTGTATCTACAAGTCTAAAAAATACTGGCTTAAATCCATTTATATGTTGCCCTTGCATCACAAAAGCTGTTGTTTGTACGACTTCCCCTGATATTTCAGGAAATGCTCGAGCACCTAAATGTGCCATAGTTTGAATCGTACGATCTTGTAACAGCTTTTCACGCATCGCTTCATATGACGATAAGAACATCCAACTTTGCATGGTCACCATGCTGTTAAAGCCACTTTCTTTACACCAAGCAAACCCACGTTCAATAAACATGCTGAATAAATCAGATTTACTATCTGGGAACTTTTTCTTAGCAAAATCTTTTAAGATTGCATTCATTTTTCCTCCACCCATATAAGGTGGATTGGCAATCACGGCATCATATTGTTTAGCGAGTAATTTAGCTTGTTGTAATAAAGGTAATAATTCTTGTGCTGACTGCTGTGCAAAAATATCCCCTGACGCTAATGCTGTATTCAGCTTGCTTTCTAACTCAGGCAGTTTCTTAGCAAATGCTTGAGGAATTTGAATCAAAGAACCAAAGGTCGAAGCATGTTCAAATAGGTCTAGCAGTTCTTTTAAATCGGTCTGAGCAATACCAGTACTTGCCAAATCCTGACTGAATGCATCCAAACGTTCTGGCTGACTGTCTTGTAGCGCAATAATATTCAGCTTCGGTGGATTGCTAAATAAACGGCGGTCATCCTCACGTGCTTTCATCAGCAGTGCAAAGCTAGCGAGCTGTGCTGCACGGGTATCGATATCAATGCCGTACAGGTTATTTTCCAGAATCAAACGTGGAATATCACGGCTACGGTAACCACGTTCTAAGTAAATCGCTTTTAAGCAGTCATAGGCTTCCACCAGAATATGCCCCGAACCACAAGCCGGATCGAGTACCGTAATGCTTTCAGGATTTAAGGTATCGCCATCTTCACTGATACGGACATCAATCAGCTGTTTTAACTGTGCATTCACCTCATCCGTCTGTTCCGCCGGCTGAATATAATATTCCCAACTGCTCGCTAGCGTACTTTCTGGCTGTGCCATCATCCATAGACGACCAACACTGTTTTGCACCAAATACTTTACAATCCAGTTTGGGGTGAAGAGTTGTGTCGCTGCAGGAATGTCCTCACTCTTGACGACTTTACCAATCACCTGATCTTTCTTTTCAGAAATATAGAACTGATACAGCCAGCCAATAATCTGTACATCCGACCAGTATTCTTCCGGAATACTGGTCACTAAATCACGTATCAAAGAGTCGGTTTTAGTCAGGTTATCCGGTAACAGTAGTTCTGACTCATCAGAAACCTGTTCGAACAAGAGTGGCATGACCTGATTCAACGCATGACATTGAGCCAGTAACAGTTCACGGTACAGTTCTTCGTCTTTATTGCCATCCAGCTTAAGCTCAGCCACACGGCTGACATCTAAACCTGGTAGGTCGATATCCAGACATTCTTCCAGAAGCTGTGGCAAGCCTGCACTACCATCTGCACTACTCAGTACACGGCGACCATGATCCAGTAAGCCTTTGCATTCCATATAGCGAATGGCACAGAGACGGTTAAACCAACTGTAAGCGATATAATCAATCGTCTGCTCAAAACTGCTGGTTTGAATGCGTTTGATCAGCTTGTCACGAGATTTCATGACGGATAGCGGAAAAACCTGATCGCCAATCAGCAACAAGTCGCCTTTCTGTTCTGCCGGTAAAATGCTGTCTGCGGTGATGCCATATTTGGCCGCCTGCTTGCGCATCGCTGCGATAAAATCATTGCGTGCTTGCGGTGCGTATTTTTTAATATTACTGGTATTCATTTAAAAACCTTCAATTGATTGCTGATGCCGATATCCCTAAGCCCTGTTAGCGGATACGCACACGCTTTTTGTCACCCACGATTTTTTTCAGTTCAGCTTTGAGTGCGTCTACAAACTGATCCACTGATTCTTCTGTTTCCAGATAGACACTGCTGGAGGTTTTGCTGTAAATGCTCGCGACATCAACTTCCACCACTGGTTTCGGTGGCACTACGGCTGTCGCAGGCTGTACCGGAATCGCAGCAGGTGTTGATGTAACTGGGCTGGAGATGGTTGCAGTGTTGATTACACTCTCTGCTTTGCTCTTAGCCAGTTGTGCCGCTTTGGCCTGACGCTGGATTTCCGCCTGAACTTCGCTTTCCAACTCATACAAGGCTTCATCAAAACGCTCCACGGCGGTTTGGGTTTGCAGCATATAGATGGTGGACAGGCTAGTTTCCACTTCAATATCCGTTTTCAGCAGTTGTAGTGGGCGTAATAGCTTGTTACTCAGCTCAGCGCTAGCGATGCCACTGTTTTTAATCTCGGCTTCTAACTGCTTGATCTTGTCATCAATGTGTTCTATCGCCTGATTGCGCTTCTCAGTCAGCAATTGCTTATTGACGCCTTCCACTGTGCGAACCAAATCAGCCACTTTATTTAACAGGCCATAGGGCGATTCGAGGGTGGCAATACGATGTAATTCGGAGAGGGCTTTTTTTGCCACCTCATCACTGCCCAGTGCCTGTTTGTTCTTCTCAAAATGACGCAAGGCTTGTTGCAGTTGTTGCCAGCTTGGCATCTGGTTGCTGAAGAACTCATGAATATCACGATAGTCTTCTTCTAGATCCAGATAGTCGTCCTTGTTCTCAACCACGGCCTTAAAGAAATCGAAGCTGTCGCTATTGGCCAGCAAACGCTCCAAAGTCAGAATCGACTTTTCAATCACTTTCTTGCCCGGGAACTGCCCAACATCAGTTTTACTCTTATACGATTTAAAGTTGGCTAACCAGGTCTTAAAATGCTGCAAATAGAATTCAAATAGCTCTTTCTCAGTCGCTGGTCCCATAGCCGAGAACAGTTCTTGGGTGAGTTGGCGTGCCTGTTTCAATACCTGATCATCAGTCTGGCGCTTTTTAATAATGGAAACATCACGGCGACGGCGGCTGTTTTGTAAAGGCTCAAAGGCATCTTTTAACTGTAAGCTGCCGCCATTTAACTGCAGTGAAATCCGCCCCATTGCCGCCAACTGACCTACCAACAGTAAAATCTCGGCATCTGGCCAGCCATAAGGGCGTTTGGCAAAACGGTCTATCACATCTGAGACTATAATACGCTCTGTACCAGTGGCCCGTAGTGCAATGTACTGCTCCACTTCCTGTAGGGCTTTCGGATTGCTCTGTCCGCCATCCAGAGACAATCCGAGCTGCGCCATATCATCAACAGTCAAGACGGCGTTCAGTTCACGCCAGGCATCCTGCTGATAGACCTGCAAATAGCTCAGTTTGGTATAAGTGTTTTCCAGCAGATAACGACAGGCCTCATCCAGCTTGGTGGTTGGACTTGAAGATGAAAGTTGTAGATGTTGACCCAAGGCATAACTTTCCGCGTCCAGCAACATTTCTTCGACCCGGGCACGCAGGCGTTTTTTACGCTCCTGATTCTCACGGCCACGGTCTGCCAGAATACGGCTGATATCGGACTGAGTGCCATCATCATTTAAGCGGATGAATTTATTGGTTTTCAGCCAGGTGCGCAGTTCATTAAAGAACTGTTTATCGTCTGCCAGTTTAAACAGCACTTGTCCTTCGGCCTGAGTACATTAACCAATACAGTAAG
>NZ_JBIUAT010000059.1:0-8467 GCF_044547685.1 Acinetobacter sp. NPDC052428 | reverse complement strand
ACCGCAAAAGCCCTCTTTGATGCGATAAAAATAGAATCAGATAAACTTAAGACCACATCTGAAGAAACAGCAAAAGAAGTCGGTAAAATTGTACCTGATGATCTTCAGAAGAAGGCTGATCAGGCTAAAGGCAAGTTAGGTGAAGTAGCTCAGGCCGCCAATGCATTAGAGACACAAGCATCCCAAGCATCGGGCAAGATTGATGGCTTAGGCAGTGAGCTTCAAAACACAGCAAATAAAGCCAATAAGGCTGGCTTTGAAATCGGTGGTGCCATTCCTGGTGACGCTGTTCAGTTAGCAGAAATGCTAGGCAATAAGTTCTTCTCTGCCGCAAAAGAAATTGAATCTCTGGGCGATAAGTCGACTATCAGCGCTGGTGAACTCCGTGCAATGTCGAGTGCTGGTGAACAGGGCCTTAATGAGCTGAATTTGGCACTGAAAGCCGCTCAGGCTGAACTGGTTCGACTGCAAAGCACTGATGGTACCTTGCAAGATATTGAGATTGCCAAACAGCGTGTTTTAAGTATCCAAGATGCCATTAACGAAGCATCCAGTGCCTTCAACTACTATCAAGGCGTTGCTATCAATGCCATGAAAGGTGTGGATGGTGCTACTCAATCAGCTATCAATCAAGTACAACGTTTTAGCGCCGTAGATCTAACTGGCGTAGTAGGTGAAGCACAGACTGCTACCCGTGCAATTGAAAGTATGGGTGACGGCGCAAGCCTCAGTACCAAAGAAATTGAACGTATTGGCAGCATTGGCACCAATAGCATTAATGCCCTAGAGCGTGAATTACTGACAGCAAGAAATGCATTTTCGGCACTAGAGCAAAGCAGTGAAGCTGTAACACTTAATGAGATTAAGGCAGCTGGTGACAAGGTAAAAGGCCTTGAGCAAGCAGTAGATCTAACCAAATCGGCATTTTCAGAATTTAATGTAAAAGCCACCACTGCAATGCAGGGCGTTTCCACAAGCACAGATAAGGCATCCGGTAGTGCTAAGCAAGCTGGCCATGCAATTTATGAAGCACTAGGCATTAAACCGCCATCTGTGATTAATGAGGCAATTGCAGACCTGACCAGAAAGCTTGAAAACTTTAAGGCCAATAGTAAATTGCCGGCTGAAGAAGTAGAGCGTGTAACCAAGATAACTGAACAGCAAATCGAAAAGCTTAAAAGTGAACTGAATGGTGTTGAGCCTGCTGCTCAAAAGGCAAATTCCGGAGTTTCTACCCTCTCTAAAGGCATGGATGGGGCTAAGTTTGCTGTAACTGCACTGGTGGGGGCATTAGCTACAATTGGTGTTGGTTTAGGGCTTCGAGAGCTTGCCCAAGCTGCAGACTCGTATACCAACCTTTCGGTGCGAATCAACATTGCCACCCGTGAGGGCGGTGACTTTGCCTCTGCAATGGCAGGAGTTCATCAGGTAGCATTAGCCACTAATTCCAGTCTAGATGCTACAGCTAGCTTATTCACCCGATTGAATACAGTCGGCAAAGAAATGGGGATGACGCAGCAACAAGCGTTAGACCTTACTAAAACAGTTACCCAAGCAATTCAGATCGGTGGTGGTTCTGCACAAGCAAGTGAAGCAGCTGTTCAACAGTTTATTCAGGCTATGCAGGGTGGTGTGCTGCGTGGTGAAGAATTCAACTCCATTATGGAGAATGGTTATGGCTTAGCTGAAGCCTTAGCAAAAGGCTTGGGAGTCACGACTGGTGAACTTCGCAAGATGGCTGAAAATGGCGAGCTTTCGTCAGAGCGAGTTATCAAGGCCGTTCAAAGCCAGGCTACCCAGATCCAAGAAACCTACAACCAGTTTCCAACTACTATTAGCAATGCACTGCAGAAGATATCAACACAGTGGCAAATCCTTATTGGTGAGATGGATCAAGCCAATGGGTCAAGCGCTACGGTAGCTAATGCCCTATCAATCATCGCTGATAATCTTGGAATTTTAAAAGTATTCTTTGATGATGTGGCTGAAGGTGTTGGATGGTTTCAAGACAAGCTCTCTGAAATCGATCCATCTACAATTGAGGCTATTAGAAGCACTTTATCTGCTGTATATGACACGATTAAAACTGTCATTTCAGGTATGGCAGGAATCGCTGAAACCGCCTGGAGTGCCTTCACATCTACCTTGGATGCAATCGCCCCGCTATTTAACGCAATTATGGGCGGTAAGGAAGAGGTTAGTGGCTTAACCACCTTATTCAATGTTTTTAAAATTGCACTGGGTGTGGTTTCCGATGGTGCTACCGGATTAAATATTGCCTTGAAGCTACTCCTTGCGGGTATCCAGTTTATTTCCGGTGGTATTTATGCGCTTAGCGCCTCGGTATTAGATTTCCTTGGTTTCGATGATCTTGCTGCACAGGCTCAAAATGCGTCTGATGCTCTATTTAGACAAGCCGAAAAGAATGGACGGGAAGCCAATAGGCTTGCACTTGAAAGCAAGTCTGCCACTCAAGAGGCAATCAAAGACATACGTCAAACAGAAAACGAAGCAAATGAGGAGCGTATTGCTGACAGCCGAAAAACTCTGGATGAATTAAGGATCCAAGAGGAGAAGCATAAGGCTGATTACAGGGCTATCAGTGATGAGCGTGTTCAACTAGAGCAGCAACTCTATGAGGCGCGTAAGACTGGTAATCAGGCAGCAATTGATCAGGCCATAAAAGGTCTAGCCGAATTAGATGTCAAGGAAAAAGCATATCAGGCTGAAAGTCAGAAAATCACAGATGCTAAAATTCAGGCTGCACAGATTGTTGCAAATGCAATGATTCAGTCAGCTGATGCTGCTGGCATGGCACAGTTGAAAGTTTTGAATGCACAGCTGGCTGCTCAGGGCTTGCAAGGTGAATTCGATAACACCGGTAAAGTTGTTGTTAAAGCGATGCAGGATGCAACCATCGCTACCGACGGTCAAGTTGGTGCGACAGACAAAGCCCGCAAAGCTGCTGCTGCGCTTGGTATTGATTTAGATGTAGCTCTTAATCGGGTTTCTGAAAAATTTGCTTCTGATCAGAATCATTTGAACAGTTATGCAGGTGGCTTGGAAGCAATGGGTGTCACTGGCGCACGTGCAACTGAGCTAATTTATCAAGGCTGGGAGAAATGGGCAGAACAGGCCAAATCACCAGCCGAGATTGATGCAGCAAAAGCTCAACTTCTTTCCTTTGAAAAACAAGGAGTGTTTTCTGCAAAACAGGTTCAGATGGGTATGGAGCATCTGGATCAGGTGAACGGAAAGCTGCCCCAGAATATTTCCGAAGTAGAGAAAGCTTATAAGCTGCTTGGCATAACATCAAGAAAAGAGGCAGGTGAAGCCGCAGATGCTCAAATGAAAGCATTCAATGTGTTAAAGCAAAGCGGTACTGCCTCGGTCGAAGAATTAAGACAAGCCTTAATCAATATGGCTGATAAGATTTATGCTTCTGGTGATGCGACTAAAATTGCAGCTTATGAAGCTAAGCTTGCTTACCATGGCCTATCGAAAGAGGTAAGTGAAACCGGCCAAGTTTCAGTAAAAGCCAATAATGCTGTAGAAGAAAGCTTACACCGTGTTCGCAATGCCACAGGTAATGCTGGTGATGGCTTTGATGATCTAGGCCGTAGAGGTGTTAGGGCGGGTAATGATACTGCTGAAGCATGGGAGGAGGCTCGTAAAGCAACAGAAGCAGCTATGGCTTCTCAGGGCAAGATGAAGGCATCCAAAACCGGAACAACCGCTAAACACGGGCTTTCTGTTGAAGAAATTGAACAGAGGCTTAAGGATATTGGTTATGAAGGTGATACCAAGCAAAAAGCCAAAGAGCTCTTCCAAGATGCCGAACCAGTGGCGGGTGGTTATTACAAATCTGCTTCCAATGAGTGGGTGAAGAGAAAGTATGGGACCACTGCCTATGACAACCAGAAGGCTCTTGGTAATGCCATGTATGTTATGGAGCAGATTGAACGGCTGGAGCAGTATGTTGGCAAGAATGGTAGATCAATCGGATCTAGTAACCTGAATGACTATGCGCCGTCTATTCCTTCCGTACCATCAACTAAAGACTATGGTAAGGGGGGTGATAGTGTGAATTATAACATTCAATTCGGAGGTCAGACCCTATCCCTTACAGGCGATGCAAGCCAAAAGGATGTGATGACCAGTCTGGTAAATCAATTAAAAGGTATAGCGAAATCAACATGAAACTCATTCGCTTAGCAACATCAGAAACCGTCCCATTAGAGGACGGTTTTTTATGGCCTGATGAATTTTCATGGAAGGCTATTGAGCAAACACAAAACTTCACCATTGATGGCTCCCTGATCATTCAGGAAGGCAAAAAGAAATCTGGCCGGCCAATCACTTTACAGCCGGCAGATCCGCAAATGGGCTGGGTCAAGCTGCGTGAACTACGGACTGTTTTGGAATGGTCCAAGCTTCAAGGTGAGAATTTCAGACTGCAGTTTGAACAGCCGCATGACAGCCGGCAATTTACCGTCAAATTTAACCACCAGGATGGGGCTTTAGAGGCTGCACCGGTGAAAGGAATTCCGGCGGTATCGCTGGATGATTATTTTAATGTGACCTTACGCTTTACGGAGTTAGACGATGGCGATTGAAACCAAAGATTTAGTAATTTACAAGTCTGAACGCTTGACCGATAACTCTGATGGCGGTGGTAAATATTCTGGCGTTGTGGTTCAGGATGGGATTAGCAATAACCTGTTCAATGACGTATCGGAAATGGATCGAACCATGGGTGATGTGTCCATGCGCAAGGTCTTTCCTGCAGTTACTACGGAAGATACCGATCTATTGATGGGTGCAACTGTTTTTGTATCTGAGCTACCAGAAGATCCAAACGTATCGGCATTGCTTTTCAGTACCAAAAACTGGACTGATGAACGCCAGTCTGCCCAGAACCGGTTAGAAAACTATCTAGCCAAAGGTGGCCAGATCGCCGGTACACCACTGGATACCCACTGGAAAGGTATGTCATCACTTCAGGTGGCTATGTTTCCGCAAGAGGTTGAATCTTCCGTCGGGGACACTATTGTCCTGATTAGTGATGAAGGTAAGGCTTTAGAGCGTGAGCAGTATGTGCGTATTACCAAGGTTGAAACCCGTACTGCAGTCATGGTGGTAGATGGTAAAAACGTGGAATACAAGATTGCCACTTACTCATTAAATGATGCACTGGAAATTGATTTTGTCGGATTATCAGCACGTCAGTGGTACAACGGTGAGAAATCAAAAACCATTATCCGCGATACGATTGTGGCTGATACCGGTCTGTATTACTCATCTACAGCACTGGCTTCTGATGCCAATGTTGGTGAATTTACCGTAAATGCCAAAAGCATCTTTGCTCAACTCATCCCATCTGCCCAGACTGAAACTCCGATCATTGATGTGAACGCTGCCGGTGAAAGTGTGGTGCTGGTCGCAGGCAATGAAGGCACCATTACTGTTAATTATCCAAATATGGTGATTGGTGTCAGCCAAAACCTGTATATCGGCTCTGCGGTTATTCCATCAAGTGTAGCTTTCACATTACAAGGCCAGCAGATCACTGACCAAGGTGGATTGCTTAAGAACAACCAGGGAACACAAGTCGGCACGATTGATTACCAGCGCGGTCTGATTCAATGGACTGCAGCAGCACCCGCTGGAACCATGAGCTTAAACATCACGTTCAAGCCAGCCGCTGCACCAAATCAGTATTACCAAAGCCATGCGATTCCAGTGACTCAAAATAATCAAAGTACCAACTGGACCGGAGTTTTAATTCCAATTCCTGCACCTGGTGCACTTTCGATTTCATACATGTCGCAGGGCAAGTTCTATGAGCTTAAAGATGATGGTTCAGGCCAGTTAAAGGCTGCCAGTCCATCTTTTGGTTCAGGCATGATCAACTATGAAACTGGGTCATGGTTATTAACGACTGGTGCGCTACCAGATGTAGACACACCAATTTTGCTGAACTGGGGAACACCGATTATCACCTTTGTACGATCCAACCTAAGTGTAGAAAAAGCTGCATTTGAGTTTGATTTGGGTCGACCGGGTGTATTGCCGGGCATAACTATTAACTGGATGCTTGAAGGTGAAGAGAAAACGGCAACCTCTAATGCGCAGGGCAAGTTTACTGGAGATGCTACAGGTGAAATCAACTATGCCACCGGTATAGGCAAGATTATTCCAAACAAGCTGCCACAGAAAGGCACAGTCTTTTCGGTGATTTATAACTATGGATCCTCACTTGAGCAGACCAAGATGGATGTTGCTCCTGTAAATCAAAAGCTGACCTTTACCATTGGTACCGGACCAGCAATTCAGCCAAATAGTGTTGAGTTAAAAATCCCACTTCAAAGCAGTGAGGGGATTACAGGGTCCGTAACCCTGACAGATGTGCCGGTGAATGCAACTATGGGTAATCTAGTGAATAGCCGTGGTCAAGTGCAAGGCACCATTATCTATGCTACTGGCGCAGTTGAAGTCACACCAAAAAGTTCAGCGAGCAGATTTGTGCAAACCTTTACACCTATGGCTACCTATGCGGCTGCCTAGCGAGGAAATATGTCTTTTTATTCTCCACAAACGTCAGATATTCAAGGCCAGCAGGTTGAGCTGAAGGCCTTCAATGCTGTTGATGTACAAGTTAAATATCGTGATACATCCGGCTCCAATTCAGCAACCCACACAGTGACGGCCAACAAGCTCAAATTGGATTTATCCTCCGGTTTTGATGAGCAGATTCTAACAGGATCAGCGCGTTTTAAAGTCGGTGATGACACCTTCTTGGATCGTACTGGCTTGCTGTATCGCAATGTGAATCCAGCCAATAACAGCGGGATTCAGTCTGGTGTCATTCAATATGGCACCGGTATTGTTGAAATCGACTCATGGACACCGAATGCAGATAACACCATTACCCTAGAATCCTTAACCACCACCACCGACCTGCTACCGGTCAATAAAATCAGTTTCAGAACGCCAATCATGCCGATCCGGCCACAGTCCTTAACTGTAGTAGTAGGTACCATTGAATATGGTCAAATCACATTGACTGCTGATGAAAATGGGGTAATTGAAACCAGTCGGGCGCATGGTCAAGTGAACTGGGATAATGGCTTTGTGACGATTTACTTTTACAGCAAAACCAAAATCACCGAAGCTAACCGTGCGGAAATTGAGGCAAACGATTGGTATGACCCGCTGCTGGAATATGATGACTTGGATGGTCGCTATATCAATGTGCCGGTCTGGGTAGATGCTTCATCCGTACGCTATAACGCTGTGGCTTATACCTATATCCCACTAGATTCTGAAATTCTAGGTCTGTCTGCCACGCGTTTACCGATTGATGGCCGGGTTCCGATCTTCCGCGTTGGTGGGATTGGTATTGTCAGCTCAAGCAAGGCTCAGGAGCTGCCTAGTGCAATTGCAGGTACCACATATGATCTAAATGATCAGCGCATTTCATGGGCAGAACTTGAGGATACTAACGGAACGAAAGTCGCCTTCGATTTGTATACGGTTGATTATGATTATGGCCGTATGACATTGGGCGGCGACTTCGTACTGGGTAATCTGGTTGCACCACTGACAGTAAAATATCGTTATCAGGATATGGGGCTGATCCGTGATGTACAGATCAATGGTCAGCTGACTTTCACCAAGCCTTTAACCCATAACTATGATGCAGTAGATACCATTGTTGGATCTGCGCTGGTCATTGGTGATATGCAGGCCCGTTATACCCGCAAGTTTGTGCAAGGTTCGTGGAGTAATGCCTGGGCAGATGAGCCAAGCTCAAGCATTTTAGCGAATTACAATGATTCGCTCTATCCACTTCAGGTCACCAATAAAGGTGCTATTCAAGAACGCTGGGCATTAATCTTTACCGATGCACAATCGTTTAGATGTATTGGTGAATACTCTGGCCAGATTGGTACAGGAACAATTAATGCAGACTATGCGCCGATTAATCCAGTGACTGGCGTGCCGTACTTCATCATCAAGAAAGAAGGCTGGGGCGCAGGCTGGGCAAACGGTAACGTGCTGCGCTTCAACACCGTGGCTGCAAACTTCCCGGTCTGGGTGATTCGCACAGTGAAACAATCGGAGCCAGCAGTATTGTCAGACCAGTTCCAGATCATGCTACGTGGCGACATTGACCGCGTTGTTTAAGATTAAAATCAAATATGACCGCTTTGTGCGGTCTTTTTTACGAGTGAATAAAAATGGTCGCAAGTACAGATATCAAGTTTTATGTGCATACCAATAACAATGCGCCGCAACTGCAAAATGCTTATGGCTCGATGATTAATGTGCTAGATGCTTGTCTGGTAAATGGCATCAATATTGGCACGGTGTCATCCCTTACAGCATCAGGCACCACGGTCACTGCATTATTCAGCTCTTCACATAATTTAATGCAGTATCAAGTGATTAAAATTACAGGTGC
>NZ_JBIUAT010000058.1:0-9199 GCF_044547685.1 Acinetobacter sp. NPDC052428 | reverse complement strand
ATATCAATTGAAGGTGATGAAAAGGATTTTTACGCGCCTTGGATGATGGATATATTATGGGAAAAAAAATGCCCATAAGAAAAGCACCTTAGGGTACTTTTTTAATGTCTAACACATACCCGCTTCGGCGGGTTTTTTAATGCCTGAAATTTAGAGGTCATCATGGCTGGAAAAGAACTTACATTTAAACTGGTAATAGATGCTGATACTAAAGACTTTGTATCTAATGTTCAGCAGTCTGAAAAAACCGCAAAAGCCCTCTTTGATGCGATAAAAATAGAATCAGATAAACTTAAGACCACATCTGAAGAAACAGCAAAAGAAGTCGGTAAAATTGTACCAGATGACCTCCAAAAGAAAGCTGATCAGGCTAAGGGTAAGCTGAGTGAAGTGTCTCAAGCTGCTGGCGAACTACAAGGTCAAGCTATTCAGGCAGCCGGCAAGATTGATGGCCTAGGCAATGAGCTTCAAGACACAGCAAATAAGGCCAATAAGGCTGGCTTTGAAATCGGTGGTGCCATTCCTGGTGATGCTGTTCAGTTAGCAGAAATGCTGGGTAATAAGTTCTTCTCTGCTGCAAAAGAAATTGAATCCCTGGGCGATAAGTCGACTATCAGCGCTGGTGAACTCCGTGCAATGTCGAGTGCGGGTGAGCAGGGCCTTAATGAGCTGAATTTAGCACTTAAGGCAGCTCAGGCTGAATTGGTTCGTCTACAAAGCACTGATGGCACTCTGCAAGATATTGAAATTGCCAAACAGCGTGTTCTGAGTATTCAAGACGCCATCAATGAAGCCTCCAGTGCCTTCAATTATTATCAAGGTGTAGCGATCAATGCCATGAAGGGCGTGGATGGTGCTACTCAATCAGCTATTAACCAGGTACAACGCTTTAGCGCCGTAGATCTAACCGGGGTAGTAGGTGAAGCACAGACTGCTACCCGTGCAATTGAAAGTATGGGTGACGGCGCAAGTCTTAGCACCAAAGAAATTGAGCGTATTGGCAGCATTGGCACCAATAGCATTAATGCCCTAGAGCGTGAATTACTGACAGCAAGAAATGCATTTTCGGCACTAGAGCAAAGCAGTGAAGCTGTAACACTTAATGAGATTAAGGCAGCTGGTGACAAGGTTAAAGGTCTTGAGCAAGCAGTAGATCTGACTAAATCAGCCTTCTCCGAATTTAATGTAAAAGCCACCACTGCAATGCAGGGCGTTTCCACAAGCACAGATAAGGCATCCGGTAGTGCCAAGCAAGCCGGACATGCAATTTATGAAGCATTAGGCATTAAACCGCCGTCCGTGATTAATGATGCTATTGCCGATCTGACCAGGAAGCTCGAAAACTTTAAAGCCAATAGTAAATTGCCGGCTGAAGAAGTAGAGCGTGTAACCAAGATCACCGAACAGCAAATCGAAAAGCTTAAAAGTGAATTAAATGGTGTTGAGCCTGCTGCTCAAAAGGCAAATTCTGGAGTTTCTGTTTTCTCTAGAGGCATGGATGGCGCTAAGTTTGCTGTAACTGCACTGGTGGGGGCATTAGCTACAATTGGTGTTGGTTTGGGGCTTCGAGAGCTTGCCCAGGCGGCTGACTCTTATACTAATCTTTCAGCTCGAATCAACATCGCAACCAGTGATGGCGGTAACTTCCAGCAAGCAATGGCTGGGGTGCATCAGGTTGCGCTGATGACCAACTCAAGTCTGGATGCCACCGCTGGTCTATTTACGAAAGTGAATGATACCGGTAAGCAGATGGGGATGACCCAACAGCAAAGTCTTGATCTGGTCAAAACCATTAACATGGCCATTCAGACTGGCGGTGGATCAGCAGCTGCAGCTGATGCAGCAATTACCCAGTTTACACAAGCGCTGCAATCAGGCGTTTTACGTGGTGATGAGTTCAACTCCATTATGGAGCAGGCACCTGGCATCTCAAAAGCATTGGCTCAGTCTTTAGGTGTGACTACCGGTGAACTGCGCAATATGGCCGAGAATGGTGAACTGTCAGCGGAAAAAGTCATCAAGGCACTACAAAGCCAATCCGCTGCAATTGAAGCGGACTATGCCAAATTCCCTACAACTATTGGTAATGCGCTACAGAAGATTTCTACCCAGTGGCAGATTCTAATCGGGGAAATGGATCAGGCTAATGGATCGAGTGCTACTGTAGCGAAAGCGCTGTCCACAATTGCCGATAACCTTGGAATCCTGAAGTTATTCTTTGATGATGTAGCTGAGGGGGTTGGATACTTTACTTCAAAATTTGACGATATAGATCCAAGTACCTTAAACGCATTAAGAGACACACTTACTCAAGTTTATGAAAATATTAAGCTGAATATTAAGTATGTTGCTGATTTTGGTGAAACTGCCTGGAGTGCATTTACAAGTGCATTGGATGCAGTCTCGCCGTTATTTAATGCACTGATAGGTGGTGGGGAGGATGTAAACGGATTTACAACCTTCCTTAATATGCTGCGTATGGCGATGGCTGCCGTAAGTGATGCCAGTTTTGGGTTAAATGTTGGCCTTAAGATTCTACTATCTTCTGTCCAGTTTCTGGCAGGAGGGGTATACAGCTTAGCTTCGGCAACCTTGAAGTACGTACCATTTATGGGTGATCTGGCAGATGAGGCTGAAAAAGCTTCAGATCGCATGTTTGCTCAAGCTGAAAAGAATATGCAGGGAGCTATCCAGCTTAGTACTGAGCATAAATGGGCTGTAGTTGAAACCTACGAGGATATACGAAAAACTCAAAAGGAGAAAAATGAGGAAGCTGTAGCCGATAGCACTGCAACCTTTGCTGATTTGGTTAAGCAAAATCAAGAATTTTCCCAAAAATCCAAAGATTTGGCTGGCGAACGTGCGGCCATCGATGCGCAGTTAAACCAAGCTCGCAAGGATGGCAATCAGTCGACCATTGATGCAATTATCCAAAAATCTAATGAGCTCGAGAGTCGTGAAAAGGAGCACGCTACCAATAAAGCCGCATTAGATAAGGATATGCTGGCTTCTGCTCAGGATTATGCCGAGGCTGCTATCAAAGCCAATGGCGGTGTCATGGACGGCGTGATGCAGGCCGATCTATTAACCCAAGGCTACATCGTTACTATGGATGAAGCTGGCAAGGTTAGTGTTCAGGCGAGTCAGAGTGCAGAGCAGGCTGCCGAAAGTGCCGCTAAAAAGGAAGAAGCTCTAAGGCTGGCCAAGGAAAATGTTAAGAAAGCCGATGAGGAGTATCTTGCATACCAGAAACAGGCCGCCGTTGAACGTGCGCTTCTAGAACAACAGATTGAGCAAGCCAAGAAGACTGGCGATCTAAATGCCTTAGCCTCCGCCCAAGCATCCATTAATGCCATTAATACCAAAGAAGCAGAGCTGGCCAATAATCGTAATTTACGGATAGCTGAACTCAATAAAGCTAATGCTGGATCTGGCCAAGTGGCGGAAACAGCTTATTCAAGAGCATCTGCCGCTGCCAAGCTGTTTGGCGTGGATCTGGATGTTTCGCTAAATAAAGTTTCTAAGTCTTTTTCTAGTTCTGGAAACGAACTGGATGGACTTAAGACTAAGTTGGGTGAGGCAGGGTATACCGGTAAACAGGCTGGTGATGTTCTTTACCAAGCATGGGAAGAGTGGCTTAGTAAGGCGAAAAGTCAAGCTGAGATTGATGCGGCAAATGCCAAGATGCGTGAGTTTGAAGCGCAGGGTGTGTTCTCAACCAAGCAGGTTGAATTGGGTATTGTTGCAATAAAGAGAGCCACCTCTGAACTACCTGATGTCTTGGATGAAACAGGAAGGGCTTTCGAGCGGCTTGGCATTAAAACCAAAGAGCAACTTCGATTGTCAGCTCAAATGGCATTGGCTGATTTTGAAACAGTACGCCAGAGTGGCCAGGCTACTCAAGCGGATCTTCAAAAGGCTTATGAAAAGACAATTCAGCTGGCGTATGCCTCGGGTGATGCTCAAAGTATTGCTGCAGCAAATGCCAAAGCTGCCTCACTAGGCTTATCGATCCAGGTAAGTGAAACCGGCCAAGTTTCAGTAAAAGCCAATAATGCTGTAGAAGAAAGCTTACACCGTGTTCGCAATGCCACAGGTAATGCTGGTGATGGCTTTGATGATCTCGGCCGTAGGGGTGTTAGAGCAGGTAATGATACTACTGAAGCATGGGAAGAAGCTCGCAAAGCAACGGAAGCAGCTATGGCTTCTCAGGGCAAGATGAAGGCATCCAAAACCGGAACAACCGCTAAACACGGGCTTTCTGTTGAAGAAATTGAACAGAGGCTTAAGGATATTGGTTATGAAGGTGATACCAAGCAAAAAGCCAAAGAGCTCTTCCAAGATGCTGAACCAGTGGCGGGTGGTTATTACAAATCTGCTTCCAATGAGTGGGTGAAGAGAAAGTATGGGACCACTGCCTACGACAACCAAAAGGCCCTTGGTAATGCGATGTATGTTATGGAGCAGATCGAGCGGCTGGAGCAATATGTTGGTAAGAATGGTAGATCAACCGGATTTAGCAGCCTGAATGACTACGCGCCGTCGATCCCTTCCGTACCATCAACTAAAGACTATGGTAAGGGTGGTGATAGTGTGAATTACAACATTCAATTCGGAGGTCAAACCCTATCCCTTACAGGCGATGCAAGCCAAAAGGATGTGATGACCAGCCTTGTAAACCAATTAAAAGGTATAGCGAAATCAACATGAAATTAATCCGCTTAAGCACATCCGAAACCGTCCCATTAGAGGACGGTTTTTTATGGCCTGATGAATTTTCATGGAAGGCTATTGAGCAGAATCAGGCCTATACGATGGATGGCTCTCTGATCATTCAGGAAGGCAAAAAGAAGTCGGGTCGACCAATCACCTTACAACCAGCAGATCCGCAAATGGGCTGGATCAAGCTGCGTGAACTACGGACTGTTTTGGAATGGTCGAAACTGCAGGAAGAAAATTTCAAACTGCAGTTTGAACAACCACACGACAACCGACAATTCACCGTCAAATTTAATCACCAGGATGGGGCCTTAGAGGCTGCTCCGGTAAGAGGGATTCCAGCGGTATCACTGGATGATTATTTTAATGTGACTTTACGCTTTACGGAGTTAAACGATGGCGATTGAAACTAAGGATTTAGTAATTTACAAGTCTGAACGCTTGACTGATAACTCGGATGGCGGTGGTAAATATTCTGGTGTTGTAGTGCAGGATGGCATTAGTAATAACCTGTTCAATGATGTGTCTGAGATGGATCGCACCATGGGTGATGTATCCATGCGCAAGGTCTTTCCTGCAGTCACTACTGAGGACACTGATTTATTAATGGGTGCAACAGTCTTTGTGTCTGAACTACCTAAAGACCCAAACGTATCGGCACTGCTATTTAGCACCAAGAACTGGACAGATGAACGCCAGTCGGCACAGAACCGGGTGGAAAACTACCTAGCAAAAGGCGGCCAGATCGCAGGTACACCACTGGACACCCACTGGAAAGGTATGTCATCGCTGCAGGTGGCCATGTTTCCGCAAGAAACTGAATCATCCGTTGGGGATACGGTTGTCCTGATCAGTGATGAAGGTGAGGTATTAGAGCGTGAGCAGTACGTACGAATCACAAAAGTTGAGACTCGCACTGCCATTATGGTAGTGGATGGCAAAAACGTGGAATACAAGATTGCCACTTACTCATTAAATGATGCTTTGGAAATTGATTTTGTTGGTTTGTCTGCTCGGCAGTGGTACAACGGTGAGAAATCCAAGACCATTATTCGTGACACACTTGTGGCTGATACCGGCCTGTATTACTCATCGACAGCACTGGCATCTGATGCAAACGTGGGTGAGTTCACAGTCAATGCTAAAAGTATCTTTGCACAGCTGATTCCATCTGCCCAGACTGAAACTCCGATCATTGATGTAAACGCTGCAGGTGAAAGTGTAGTTCTGGTGGCGGGTAATGAAGGCACCATCACGGTTAACTATCCCGGTATGACTATTGGAGTGAGCCAAAACCTGTATATCGGCTCTGCGGTTATTCCATCTAGCGTGGCTTTCACGTTGCAGGGGCAGCAGATTACCGATCAGGGTGGATTGCTTAAAAATACTCAAGGCACTCAGGTTGGTACGATTGATTATCAGCGTGGTTTGATTCAGTGGACTGCGGCAGCGCCAGCCGGCACCTCAAGTTTGAATATTACGTTCAAGCCAGCCGCTGCACCGAATCAGTATTACCAGAGTCACGCCATTCCGGTGACTCAAAATAACCAAAGCACCAACTGGACCGGAGTTTTAATTCCAATTCCTGCACCTGGTGCACTTTCGATTTCATACATGTCGCAGGGCAAGTTCTATGAGCTTAAAGATGATGGTTCAGGTCAGTTAAAGGCTGCTAGTCCATCTTTTGGTTCAGGCATGATCAACTATGAAACTGGCTCATGGTTATTAACGACTGGTGCGCTACCGGATGTAGACACACCAATTCTACTGAACTGGGGCACACCGATTATCACTTTTGTACGATCCAATCTAAGTGTGGAAAAAGCTGCATTTGAGTTTGATTTGGGTCGACCGGGTGTATTGCCGGGTATCACCATCAATTGGACGCTAGAAGGTGAGGCGAAAACTGCAACATCAAATGCTCAAGGCAAGTTTACTGGAGATGCTACAGGTGAAATCAACTATGCCACCGGTATAGGCAAGATTATTCCAAACAAGCTGCCACAGAAAGGCACAGTCTTTTCGGTGATTTATAACTATGGATCCTCACTTGAGCAGACCAAGATGGATGTTGCTCCTGTAAATCAAAAGCTGACCTTTACCATTGGTACAGGACCAGCAATTCAGCCAAATAGTGTTGAGTTAAAAATTCCACTTCACAGCAGTGAGGGGATTTCAGGGTCTGTAACCCTGACAGATGTGCCGGTGAATGCAACTATGGGTAATCTAGTGAATAGCCGCGGTCAAGTGCAAGGCACCATTATCTATGCCACTGGCGCAGTTGAAGTCACACCAAAAAGTTCAGCGAGCAGATTTGTGCAAACCTTTACACCTATGGCTACCTATGCGGCTGCCTAGCGAGGAAATATGTCTTTTTATTCTCCACAAACGTCAGGTATTCAAGGCGAACAGGTTGAGCTGAAGGCCTTTAATGCTGTTGATGTACAAGTTAAATATCGTGACACATCAGGTTCCAATTCGGCAACCCACACCGTGACGGCAAACAAGCTCAAACTGGATTTATCCTCCGGTTTTGATGAGCAGATCCTCACGGGCTCAGCCCGCTTTAAAGTGGGTGTCGATACCTTTTTGGACCGTACTGGCTTGCTGTATCGCAATGTGAATCCGGCCAATAACAGCGGGATTCAGTCAGGTGTTATTCAATATGGCACCGGTATTGTTGAAATCGACTCATGGACACCGAATGCAGATAACACGATTACTCTGGAATCCTTAACCACCACCACCGACCTGTTACCGGTCAACAAGATCAGTTTCAGAACGCCAATCATGCCGATCCGGCCACAGTCTTTAACTGTTGTTGTAGGTACCATTGAATTTGGTCAGCTCACATTAACTGCCGATGAAAATGGCGTGATTGAAACCAGCCGGGCGCATGGGCAGGTGAACTGGGATAATGGCTTTGTGACGATCTACTTCTACACCAAAACCAAAATCACAGAAGCCAACCGTGCGGAGATTGAGGCAAGCGACTGGTATGACCCGCTGCTAGAATACCAAGAAGGAGTGGATACCTATATCAATGTTCCGGTCTGGGTGGATGCTTCATCTGTGCGTTATAACGCGGTGGCTTATACCTATATCCCGCTAGATTCAGAGATCTTAGGTTTATCTGCCACACGTTTGCCGATTGATGGCCGGGTGCCGATCTTTCGCGTGGGTGGCATTAGTATTGTCAGCTCAAGCAAAGCGCAAGAGCTGCCCAGTGCAATTGCAGGTACCACATACGATCTGAATGATCAGCGCATTTCATGGGCGGAACTTGAAGATGCCAACGGAACGAAAGTAGCCTTCGATTTGTACACAGTTGATTATGATTATGGCCGCGTGACATTGGGCGGTGACTTCGTACTGGGTAATCTGGTTGCACCACTGACAGTAAAATACCGCTATCAGGATATGGGGCTGATCCGTGACGTACAGATCAATGGTCAGTTAACCTTTACCAAGCCTTTAACCCATAACTATGATGCAGTGGATACCATAATCGGTTCTGCTTTGGTCATTGGTGACATGCAGGCGCGATATACCCGTAAGTTTGTGCAAGGCTCATGGAGTGGTACCTGGAGTGATGAGCCGGTTGGTGCAACTATCCCGGCAAATTATAATGATGCTTTATATCCAATACAGATCACCAATAAGGGCGCGATTCAGGAACGTTGGTATATCCAGTTTACCGATGCACAATCATTCCGCTGTATTGGTGAATATTCCGGCCAGATCGGTACTGGTACCACCAATGCAGACTACGCACCGATCAACCCGGTCACTGGCGTGCCATACTTCACAATTAAAAAAGAAGGGTGGGGAGCAGGTTGGGCCAATGGTAATGTCCTGCGATTCAATACAGTAGCAGCAAACTTTCCGGTCTGGGTGATTCGTACAGTGAAACAGTCAGAGCCAGCAGTATTGTCAGACCAGTTCCAGATCATGCTACGTGGCGATATTGACCGCGTTATTTAAAATTTAAATCAAATATGGCCGCTTTATGCGGTCTTTTTTATGGATAAATAAAAATGGTCGCAAGTACAGATATCAAATTTTATGTGCATACCAATAACAATGCACCACAACTGCAAAATGCTTATGGCTCGATGATTAATGTGCTGGATGCTTGTCTGATCAATGGTATCAATATTGGCACAGTGTCATCCCTTACAGCATCAGGCACCACGGTCACTGCATTATTCAGCTCTTCACATAATTTAATGCAGTATCAAGTGATTAAAATTACAGGTGCCAGCCAACCGGAATTTAATGGTGAGCATCGAATTTTAACTGTGCCGAATGCACAAAGTGTCACGTTTGAACTTGCGGCAGTACCAAGTGCAACGACTGCAACAGGCACAATCACAGCGTCATTTCCGCCACTTGGGTGGGAAAAACCGTTCTCAAGCATCAACCCGAATGGTGGTGGTAAAGCAGCCTATCGCTCTAAAAATCTACTTTTGCCAAGCAG
>NZ_JBIUAT010000057.1:0-9638 GCF_044547685.1 Acinetobacter sp. NPDC052428 | reverse complement strand
AACTCAGTGCAAGGAGTTTTGATAGCCAAGTGAATGAGATCCATGCACGTGTAGCAGTCCTTAACAGATTTACGGAATTAGGTCGCCCACTTACCCAAGTTACGCCTTAAATTTGGCTCAATTAGGGGCGCTTTGCATTTCAAATCTTTGTGCAACAAAGCCGATAAAACTGTCCCTTTTCTGGAGGATTTTATGGTTAGTATCTGGGTGGTCATTATGCTACTCGAGAAGAATTTGAACTCATTTTAATGAAATACAATACTGAAAAAATTTGATAAATTGACAAAAAAATTTGCTAATCCGACACTTTTAGTCAACTTATTTCATTAGAAAAAATAGGCATTTTTATGCTTTTTGCGGATGATTAATCCAAGCTTAATCGTTTGCTTATCATAGGCTAAATACTTTTTAAATTAACATTTTTTTACTGTAGGATAGCTTCTTAATATTCCTTTGATATGAATCAAATATGGATTTTGTACCTTATCCAGATCTTAAATTAATTAAAATTGATTGTACTAAATTCTCCAAAAGCCTTTATTGAAGAACGTCGTTCAGTTTGGCAAAAGTTAGGCTGAATTGCTAACGTTTTACTGATGCTAAAGAATTCTAGCATCCAAAAACAAAATATAAAAAACAAGAGCACGAGGCTCTTGTTTTTTGTCAGGTACTAGAATTAATGATTATAAGCACTTTCGTTATGGTCAGTTTTATCTAGACCAGTTTCTTCCTCTTCTTCACTAACACGTAATGGCATAATCATGCCTACAATCTTAAGCAGAATCCAAGACAGAACACCTACATAAACGAAGGTAAATACGATACTCGCGATTTGAGCCAGAATTTGAGGAATGACAGAAACACCCTCAGCATTTCCTCCAAGTGAAGGAATACAGAAGATCGCAGTCAATATACATCCGACCACACCACCAATACCATGCAGTGAGAATACATCCAGAGCATCATCAGCACCTAGTTTGCGTTTAAGGACAGTAATGGCGTAGAACACAGAAATGCTTGCCAGGAAGCCAATGGCAATCGCACCAAATGGTCCAACAAAAGCAGCAGCAGGGGTAATTCCCACTAACCCGGCAATGGCACCAGATGCAAGACCAAGTGCAGTCACATGTCCAGCAGAGATTTTTTCAACCAGCATCCAGCCAAAGATTCCTCCTAATGTTGCCAGCATGGTGGTCATAAAGATCAGAGAAGATGAACCATCAATAGCCAAAGCAGAACCGACGTTAAAGCCGAACCAGCCTGCCCATAGGAAAGCTGCACCAACAAGGACAAAGACAACATTGTGCGGAGGCATAGGTGTAGTTGGCCAGCCTCTACGTTTACCAAGCACTAAAGCACCTACAAAAGAAGTCACACCGGCACTGATATGTACGGCTGTACCACCAGCGAAGTCTAATACACCCCAGTTATGAAATAATGCACCATCACCACCCCAGACCATATGTGCCAGAGGACCATAGACAATAATGGTCCAGAGTGCTGCAAACAATACCATGGCACCAAAATGCATGCGCTCAGCAAATCCACCCAAAGCAATCGCAGGGGTAATCATGGCAAAAGTCATCAGAAACAGAATGACAATATATTCAGGGATTCCTCCAGCCATACTATCAGGGGTGATACCTGCCAAAAATGTAGCATTCAACCCACCGACAAAACTGCCAATATTGTAGACACCTTCTTGCATACCAGTGGTATCCGTCGCCAAGCTGTATACGACGACAACCCATAAAATACCGACTACGCTGGCAATCGCAAAAAACTGACTAAAAACAGAAAGAATATTTTTAGAACGAACCATACCGCCGTAGAACAGTGCTAATCCTGGTATAAACATTAATAATACAATCACTGTTGATACCATGACCCAGACTGTTGCTGGTGCATCAATAGCATCTGCTGCAAATGCCAGTGCTGGAAACAGCAGTAAACTTGCAAGTATTAATTTTTTTAAAATCTGCAACATCATGAATGGCTCCCATAAATCCCACGATAAACTACATATAAAAAACCTGTGTTTACTTGAATAAAGTGTTTGTTGAGTATTCTTATAAAGAATATTTATTTCATATTTACTAAAGCAATTCATATGCCATAAACGCTATAAATATGGAATTTTCATTAAAATCGTTAATTAATACGTAGTGTTATATATAAATAAGTAGTTAATAAGATTGATAATTTTTTGTATTAAAAAATTAGAATTGAGATTAGAGTTCAGAAGTGATTGACTTAGTATTACTAAATTACAATTAAGTAATACTAAAATATATTTAAGTTTGATCAAGGCTTATTATTTTCTATCTTGGCGATTAGATAGTATTTAAAAGGCAAAACCGGGCTAAAGAGTTGCCCAGTTTTATATAGGTCGTAAGTAGTTAAAAGCTTTATCCATTAATGGTTATAAGCACGTTCATTGTGATCGCTCAAATCTAGGCCGCGGTGTTCATTTTCAGGATTTGCACGAAGGCCCACAGTCTTATCAATGATCTTCATGATAAGCCAGGTCAGAATGCCAGAATATAAGACGGTGACAATAATGCTGGCAATTTGTGCAATAACTTGCGGGATAACACTGGCATCAGGAACTTTACCTCCCAAAGCAGGAATACAGAAAATACCGGTCAGGATACAACCAATAATTCCGCCAATACCATGCAGTCCAAATACATCCAGAGAGTCATCTATCCCAATTTTTTTCTTAAGAACGGAAATTGCGTAGTAACAGCCGATGGCGCTAATAAAACCTATGAGCAGAGAGCCGAGTGGACCTACATACGCACAGGCTGGAGTAATACCGACCAATCCTGCAATAGCCCCAGATGCTAGCCCTAGGGCAGTGACATGGCCTGTTCTGATTTTTTCAATGACCATCCAACCCAAGATACCGGTGCAAGTTGCCAGCATTGTTGTGATGAATGCCACGATCGCGGAATCATTGATTGCCAGAGCAGAGCCGACATTAAAGCCAAACCAGCCAATCCAAAGAAATGCCATCCCGATGAATGTAAAAATGACATTATGAGGAGGCATCGCTGCAGTTGGCCAACCTTGACGTCGGCCAAGTACATAAGCACCTACAAGTGCGGCAACACCAGAGTTGATATGAATAGCAGTCCCACCAGCAAAGTCCAGCACTCCCCAATTGTGGAACAAGGCACCTTCACCGCTCCAGACCATATGGTTGATTGGTGCATAAACAATAACTAGCCATAAGATGCTAAATAAAATTACAGCGCTAAATTTCATTCGCTCAGCAAAACCGCCGATCACGATACATGGAGTAATAATGGCAAAGGCCAAGCCAAAAGTCAGCAGCACATATTCGGGCACACCACTGGCCAGGGTAAATTCATCAATGCCAAATAAAAAGGCCTTATCTAGACCACCGACAAAACTGCCAATATTGTAGACACCTGCTTCCATGCCCGTGGTATCGGCAGTCATACTGTAGACAAAAGCGACCCACAGTACAGATACCACTGCAGCAATGCCCATGAACTGAGTGACAATAGACAACACATTTTTTTCTCGAACCATACCACCATAAAAAAGTGCCAGTCCAGGAATACACATTAATAGCACCAATAAGGATGAAATAATCATCCAGACAGTGGATGCTTTATCCATCTCTGTGTCTGAGGCAAAACACAGTGATGGCAATAGCATAATACTTATTAGACAAAGTCTTTGTAGCCGTGATAGGTTCATAATTGCTCCTAATTTACAGAAAGTTTTGCTGACCCAATCAAAATTTGAATCAGTAAAAACCACCTAAATATTCCCTTGGGGATAATTAATTTCCTGTAAATAAAGCAATTCCTATACCATTGCTTGATTTTTAGTAAAACTCAAAGAAAAATGGAAAAAAGATGGCAATGGACCATCTTTTTTATTTGATGCTTTATTCCTCGTGATGAGTGGAATAGTTCACCATGGAAATAAGCCGAATGGGAACTTGAAGTAGCTGTTCTGGCCCATGAGGAATTTCACCTTCCAGCGTCAGACAGTCACCTGGTTGAAGATGAAATACTTCATCGCCGTGACGATACAGAATTTCCCCTTCGACCATGTAAAGCATTTCAGTACCGGGATGGGCGAAGGTAGGAAATTCCTCACTGGCATCATCCATACTGACCAGATAGGCTTCGAAATTTTTATGTGGGCCGCGGGAGTGGGTGAGCAAATGATAAGTATGTCCTTTATCCGTGCCACGCCGTACCACTTCCATACCTTCACCCTTTTTCACCAGCATGGCATGACTTTCCTGTTGGTCATATTGGCTAAATAAGGTCGATAAAGGAATCCCTAACACTTCACATAAACGGCTTAAGGTTTCAAGACTGGTCGAGACTTGAGCATTTTCAATTTTGCTGAGCATACCTTGGCTAATTTCTGCAATCTGTGCCACTTCAGCAAGCTTAAGGCCCTGCTCCTGGCGGTAACGTTTAATATGGATGCCAATATATTGTTCCAGCTTCATACTATTTTTGTTCTGTCTCATTTTGGATCAACTCGCACTATTTTGACTCTCAGAACACTGCATCTCATTAAAAAATCAGAAACAGCAACAACTATTGGAATACTAAACTAGTAAGAAAATTATATTCCCCTTAAGAATAATAATGCTTTCAGAGAAAAAAGTAAAAAAAATAAAAAAAAATTAAAGTTGGCAAGGGATTTGCTTTCTTAATAGGAAAGTAAGTTTCTTAAGCTGAATAATGTGATTCCAATAAAAAGATTTGCATTTTTCGAGCCAACAGTCGTTTTTGTCATATCGGGAGTATGTCAATTATGTTGCAACAGGCCGTAAACGAGTTGTTTGATCAACAGAATATAATCAGCAAACCCATGTATCGTCCAGAGGTACAGCAAGTCATTGATCAACATAATCTGAAATATGTATTGGCTCAATTTGTCGATATTCATGGTGCTGCTAAAACTAAGTCAGTACCCATCTCAGGTCTAAAAGCCATTGAGGGTGATGGAGTTGGTTTTGCCGGATTTGCAATTTCAGGCATGGGTATGCAACCGCACGGACCAGATTTCATGGTCAAGGGTGACCTATCTACTCTTACCCCTGTGCCATGGCAGCCAGGCTATGGTCGTGTAGTCTGTGAAGGTTATGTCAATGGCCAGCCTCATCCTTATGATTCTCGTTATGTGTTGCGTCGTCAAGTTGAGCGCTTGTCTGCTAAAGGCTGGACCCTGAACACGGGTCTAGAGCCAGAATTTAGTTTGTTCCGCCGTACTGAAGACGGCAAACTCAAAATGGTCGATGATTCGGACAATTTGGATAAGCCTTGCTATGACTATAAAGGCTTGTCACGTTCTCGCCAGTTTTTGGAAAAACTCACAGAAGCTTTGATTCCAGTCGGTTTTGATATCTACCAGATTGACCATGAGGATGCCAATGGTCAGTTTGAAATTAACTATACCTATTCTGATGCCATGAATTCGGCAGATATGTTTACCTTTTTCCGTATGGCGGCTGGTGAAATTGCCAATGATCTAGGTATGGTCTGTTCATTTATGCCAAAACCTGATCCAAAGCGTGCCGGGAATGGTATGCACTTCCATCTATCCATAGGAAGTGATGAATCCAAAAATTTATTCCATGATCCAAGCGACCCGAGTGGTATGGGTTTATCAAAAATGGCATATCACTTTATTGCAGGTCTTTTGGAGCATGCACCAGCACTCTGTGCTTTTTGTGCACCGACCGTCAATTCATATAAACGTTTAGTGGTTGGCCGTTCACTTTCAGGCGCGACATGGGCACCGGCATTTATCGCTTACGGTTCAAATAACCGTTCTGCCATGGTCCGTATTCCGTATGGTCGTATTGAATTACGCCTACCAGATGCGGGCTGTAATCCTTACCTGGTTTCAGCCGCAATTATTGCTGCAGGTCTGGATGGGATTGAGCGTGAACTTACACCACCACCAGTATGTAATGAAAATTTATATACCTTGACCCTAGATGAAATTGCAGCCCGTGGTATCCAGACCCTACCACAATCTCTCAAAGAAGCAGTGACAGCGCTGAAAGCAGACTCACTTTTCCGCGACACATTGGGTGCAGAAATTGTTGATGAGTTTATCGATCAAAAGAGCATGGAGTGGGTGGAATACTGCCGCCATGTATCTGATTGGGAAGTTCAACGTTATACCGAATTCTTTTAATACATTTTAAAAATTTAAAAAATCTCATGGAGAATGATTATGTGTGGAATCGTTGGTTTATATCTTAAAAACCCTGCTTTGGAATCACAATTAGGTAAATTATTTGAACCGATGCTTGAGTCAATGACGGGTCGTGGACCAGATAGTGCAGGCTTTGCCATTTATGGTGATGAAGTGCAAGAAGGTTGGGTCAAACTCACTTTACAAACTACGGATGAGACTTTTATTTGGGACACTTTTATTGCCGAACTTACAACTGAATTAAATGCCGAATTAGACTGGTTTACCAATGCGACTGCAGCAGTAATTAAAGTAAAGGCAGATGAGGATACAGTCCGTACAGCGATCGCTAAAATTGCCCCACAGCTGAAAATTATGAGTGCAGGGCTAAGCATCGAAATCCTAAAAGGTATGGGCTTGCCAGTCGAAATTTCTGAGCGCTTTGGCCTTTCAAAAATGAAAGGTAGCCATATCATCGGGCATACCCGTATGGCAACAGAGAGTGCCGTAACGATGGAAGGTAGTCATCCATTTTCTACCGGTGCGGATTTGTGCCTAGTACACAACGGCTCACTATCGAATCACGCACGCTTACGCCAAGAATTGAAACGTGAAGGCAT
Organism: Acinetobacter sp. NPDC052428; assembly: GCF_044547685.1. Lineage (GTDB taxonomy): Bacteria > Pseudomonadota > Gammaproteobacteria > Pseudomonadales > Moraxellaceae > Acinetobacter > Acinetobacter lwoffii_G. Next base: position 2,811 of record NZ_JBIUAT010000057.1, on the reverse strand, counting down.
TCATTTTGAAACAGACAATGATACTGAAGTTGCAGCTGGATATTTGACTTGGCGTTTACAACAAGGTGATAGCTTGGCTCAAGCACTCGACAATGCTCTTGAAGATTTAGATGGTTTCTTTACTTTTGCCATTGGCACCAAAGACGGTTTTGCCGTGATCCGTGATCCAATTGCATGTAAACCTGCTGTACTGGCTGAAACTGATGATTACGTTGCAATGGCATCTGAATATCAAGCACTTGCATCGCTTCCAAATATTGATAAAGCCCGTGTTTGGGAACCAGAGCCTGCCACCTTATATGTGTGGGAACGTTCAAAAGACGCCGCTTAAATTGAAATAGAACAAATTTGGAGAATACATATGAATAGTGCAGTTGCAGAACAATTAAATGCTGTTGAATTAAAAGATCATTATGACTTAAGCATCGATACGATCCGTGAACTTAATCAGGCCTTACACGATGCTGAAGTTGTTGCAGAAATCAAAGAATGGACAGTGAGCAATCCTGCAGGTCAACACAATATTGCGGTCGGTATTAAAGCACCAGTAAAAGTTACTATCGATGGCCATGCAGGTTACTACTGTGCAGGTATGAATCAGGAAGCAGATATTGTTGTGAATGGTAATGTTGGTGTGGGTTGTGCAGAAAATATGATGTCCGGCTCAGTGCACGTTAAGGGTAATGCTTCACAAGCAGCAGGTGCTACAGCACATGGTGGCTTGCTGGTGATTGACGGTGATGCTGGTGCACGCTGTGGTATTTCTATGAAAGGGGTCGATATTGTTGTCGGTGGCAGCATTGGACATATGAGCTGCTTTATGGGACAAGCAGGCCGTTTAGTGGTTTGTGGCGATGCTGGTGATGCACTGGGTGACTCACTTTATGAAACCCGTATCTATGTAAAGGGAACAGTTAAATCACTGGGTTCTGACTGCATTGAAAAAGAAATGCGTCAAGAGCACCTTGATGAACTGGCAGAATTATTAGCAAAAGCTGGATTTAATGAAGATCCAAAAGTATTTAAACGCTATGGCTCAGCACGACAACTCTATAACTTTAAAGTCGATAACGCATCTGCATACTAATTGAGAACGTAATACGGAGAATAAGATCATGACTCAAACTTACCAAGAATACGAACCAGTGTTACGTGAATCTGCAACATTCGATCGTTTAGCGATTCAGGAAATTCAACGTGCAGCTGCAACCGGTATTTATGATATCCGTGGTGGTGGTACTAAACGTAAAGTCCCTCATTTTGATGACTTACTGTTATTAGGTGCGAGCATGTCACGTTATCCGCTAGAGGGTTATCGTGAAAAATGTGGTACGGATGTGGTACTCGGTACACGTTTTGCCAAAAAACCAATTCATCTAAAAATTCCTGTGACCATTGCCGGTATGAGCTTTGGTGCCCTCTCGGCCAATGCTAAAGAATCTTTAGGCCGTGGTGCATCAATGGTGGGTACATCAACCACGACTGGTGATGGTGGTATGACACCTGAAGAACGTGGTCATTCAGAAACTTTAGTGTATCAATACTTGCCATCACGTTATGGTATGAACCCAGATGATTTGCGCAAAGCCGATGCAATTGAAATTGTATTAGGTCAAGGTGCAAAACCGGGTGGTGGTGGTATGCTACTGGGTATGAAAGTCACTGAGCGTGTAGCGGGTATGCGTACCTTACCGGTTGGTGTGGATCAACGTAGTGCTTGTCGTCATCCTGACTGGACAGGTCCAGATGATCTTGCAATCAAGATTGCTGAAATTCGAGAAATTACAGACTGGGAAAAACCTATTTATGTAAAAATTGGTGCCAGCCGTCCTTATTATGACGTGAAGCTTGCTGTAAAAGCAGGTGCTGATGTAATCGTACTGGATGGTATGCAAGGTGGTACAGCAGCAACACAAGAAGTCTTTATTGAGCATGTAGGTATCCCAATTCTTCCTGCCATTCCGCAAGCGGTTCAAGCACTACAAGAAATGGGGATGCACCGTAAAGTTCAACTGATCGTATCAGGCGGTATCCGTACTGGTGCAGATGTGGCTAAAGCAATGGCTTTGGGTGCAGACGCCGTAGCAATTGGGACTGCAGCCTTGATCGCATTGGGTGATAACCATCCACGCCTAGATAAAGAACTAAAAGAAATTGGTTCAGGCGCAGGTTATTATGATGATTGGCAAAACGGTCGTGACCCTGCGGGTATTACGACACAAGATCCTGAGCTTTCTAAGCGTTTGGATCCGGTAGAAGGGGGCCGTCATCTGGCAAACTACCTACGTGTACTGGTGCTAGAAGCACAGACCATGGCACGTGCATGTGGTAAGTCACATCTGCATAACCTGGATCCTGAAGATCTGGTGGCATTGAACGTCGAAGCTGCTGCAATGGCGCGTGTTCCGTTAGCAGGAACGAACTGGATTCCAGGACAAGTACAATATTAGTCTCAAATTAGTAAAGGGTGGTGCTAACTACCCTTTACTACTGTTTAAGGGCTTTGTTGCACAAAGATTTGAAATGCAAAGTGAACCGTACCGGGTTTGTCGGAGACTTTTTATTGAAGTTAGGCCACCTGACCTAACGGGTTAATCTTATCATAGTACATTGCTTCAAAATCAAAAGGCGATACATAACCCAGTGCACCGTGTACACGCTTTTTGTTGAACCAATCTACCCAATTTAATGTCGCAAGTTGTACATCTGCTAAACCTTGCCAATCTGCTTTTAAATATTCAATCACCTCTGTTTTGTATAAGCCATTCACCGTTTCAGCCAAAGCAATATCATATGAATCACCAGTCGTAC
>NZ_JBIUAT010000056.1:0-9793 GCF_044547685.1 Acinetobacter sp. NPDC052428 | reverse complement strand
ACTCGATTTGATAAACTGGCACGCAATTATAAATCTATGATTCGTATAGCCTGTATATTTATTTGGTGCAAAGCCAAATGAGGACACACCCTAGTAATGGATTTCCAAAAAAAGGAGATATTTTAGTTACTTGTGTGGGAACTATTGGTCGTTCTTTTGTTTATCCTTTTGATAAGTCTTTAGCTTTTCAGCGAAGTGTTTCTTTTATGAGACTTAATAAGAAAGGTAATCCTCAATTTTATAAATATTTTATTGAGTCAAAGGCATATCAATCTCAACTTGAATCTTTGATTAAATCGAGTGCTCAAGGTGGAATTTATATGGGAGACTTAATTAATACAGTTGTAATTAAATGCCCCTTAGATGAACAAATTCAAATCTCCAATTTCCTCGACCATGAAACCGCAAAAATTGACAGCCTGATTGCCAAACAAGAAAAGCTGATTGAATTGCTTAAAGAAAAACGTCAAGCGGTAATTAGCCATGCCGTGACCAAAGGTTTAAATCCTGATGTTCCAATGAAAGATTCAGGTGTTGAATGGTTAGGTGAGGTTCCGGCACATTGGGAGGTGAGTAGAGTAGGTTGGCTATGTGAATTCATTTCTTATGGATTCACCAATCCCATGCCTTCAACAGATGAAGGGCCTTACATGCTGACGGCCACAGATATTGAGTTTGGACGAGTGAAGTATGAGGGGGCAAGACGCACGTCTATAGAAGCATTTAGGAATCTATTGTCCCCTAAAAGTAAACCGCAAGCAGGTGATATATTAGTTACAAAGGATGGAACCCTTGGGAGAACGGCGCTATTTGATGGTGATAATGAAGTTTGCATTAGTCAGTCCGTAGCTCTTTTAAGGCTTCATAAAAAAATTGTGCTACCTGAGTTTCTAGTTAGAGCCTTTTCCGGTGCTGATTATCAGAGCAAAATAATATTTGATGCTGGCGGTACAACTATCAAACATATCTACATATCTACATTGTCAAAAATGAATTTTGTATTACCTCCGATGCATGAACAAAAAATATTAGTAGATGAGTTAAAGATCAAACTTGCAGATATGGATCGGTTGATTGATCAAGCGATTAATGCTTCTAATCTCCTAGGTGAGCGCCGTACAGCACTTATATCCTCTGCGGTCACAGGCAAAATCGACGTACGCAACTGGCAACACCCCAATGAGGCTAAAACGGAGTTTAGCGCATGAATATTCTCAGTTGCCTCAAACAAATGTGGAATCAAGCAGATACAAAAAATCATTGCATAAATAATTGCAATGATTCACTATATGCTCAACAACACCCGACAAGGCTAGGCAAGCAATTGCATCCTCAAACTGTCGGGTTACTTGTTTCTGGAGCCCTAAAAAATATAAAAATAGGGGCAAGCCATCTATGAAATCTTTTAACAAGCCTGCCAAAACTTTTGCTGAACAAATCGAATTATTAAAAGCGCGTGGCATGCAATTTGCCAATGAACAACAGGCACAATTTTACCTAGAGCAAATCAATTATTATCGCTTAGGTGCCTATTGGCTTCCATTTGAAGATACCCACTTACCACATTGCTTTAAACCAGAGACCAGTTTTGAACAGGTTTTAGAGTTATATGTTTTTGATCGTGAATTAAGGTTACTCATCCTGGATGCCATAGAACGCCTGGAAGTTGCCGTTCGTACCCGTTTTGCCTATGAATTGGCACATCGGCATGGTTGTCACGCCTATCTGCAAGGTCAGTACTTTAAACCCACCTTTAGATGGCAAAGCTTACTCGAATCACTGAAAACTGAAGTGTCCCGGGCAGATGAAGTCTTTATAGAACACTATAAACGTACCTATGATGATCCTGAATTACCACCGATTTGGGCAACCTGCGAAGTCATGAGTTTTGGGCAACTGTCCAAATGGTATCAGCTCTTGGCACCGATTCAGACACGTAAAGCCATTTCCAGTCATTTTGATTGCGATGAAAAACAGTTTGAAGGCTTATTGCAGCATTTTGTCTACTTAAGAAATACCTGTGCTCATCATTCAAGACTATGGAACCGCAAGTTTACCAAAACCATTGCCAAGCCGCGCAGTAAGCCGATGGGGCTTCGGGTGCAATGCAATTTTGAAAATACCAACGCATCAGATCGAAAAATTTATAACAGTCTGGTATTTCTACTTTATTTCATGGACAAAATCGCCCCGCAGCATACATGGCGTAAACGTCTGGTTGATCTGCTTTTGACACATCACAACATATCAAAAACAGCGATGGGCTTCCCTGAAGATTGGCAAAGCTATCCAGTTTGGCAAATAGAACAGTAATAAAGAAATTTGAGTATTTAGGGGTAGGGGAAACATGAGATCGGATGCAACTTTAGAAACTATCTTCCAGCAAGATATTATTGCGCAAATGCAAACGCATGGCTGGATTGTGGGTTCTGGGCAAGGCTACAATTGTGAAAAAGCCCTGTATGAACAAGACGTACTCGACTTTGTACAAAAGACCCAACAGGTCGAGTGGCAGAAATTTAAAAACATTTTTCCCAATGATACCGAGCGCCATTTTTTAGATACCGTGGTGGCTCAGCTTAAAAAAGCCGATATCAATGCCACCGATGTTGAATCCCGTAGTTATGGCACATTGGGCATACTCCGTCATGGCATCAAGACCCGCGGCACACGCTTTTCATTCTGTCAGTTTAAACCTGAACATGGCTTAAACCCCGAACTGAATCAACGCTATCAGCAAAATATCTGCCGTGTCGTGCCTGAACTGGTGTATAGCCCATATACATCCAAAGCCGAATTAGAAGCAACAGGCAAACAAGCCAAAAAATGGCGCATCGATCTGGTCCTGTTTATCAACGGCTTTCCTGTGGCAACTTTGGAGCTCAAGTCCGAGTTCAAACAGGCTGTGCAAAATGCCATGACACAGTACCGAAAAACCCGACTGCCCAAAGACCCTGAAACCAATAAGCCTGAACCCTTGCTGATGTTTAAACGCGGGGCATTGGTGCATTTTGCCGTCAGTCAGTATGAAGTCTATATGGCGACGCATTTGAATGGTGACAGCACCTACTTCCTGCCATTTAACAAAGGCACCAAGGAACAAGGTGCAGGTAATGATGTCCCTGAAGATGTCAACGAATACGCCACAGGCTATTTATGGAATGAAGTCTTAACACCCGATAGCTTGCTGAATATTTTGGGTAACTTTATTCATTTACAGATTGAAGAAAAGGAAGACTGGGAAGGGCGTAAATACAAAAAAGAAAGCCTGATCTTCCCCCGTTATCACCAATGGAAAGTGGTGAATAACCTAGTTCAAGATTCCCTTAAAGAAGGCACAGGACAAAAATACCTGATTCAGCACAGTGCCGGTTCGGGTAAATCCAACTCGATTGCATGGACGGCGCATCAGCTTTCCAGTCTGTATGATGCCAACAATAAAAAGATGTTTGATTCGGTGATTGTGGTGACAGACCGAACCATCCTGGATGCACAGCTTCAGGATACCATCTATCAGTTTGAACATGCCGATGGTGTCGTGGGGCGGATTAACAATAAAGAAGGTGATGGCTCTAAATCCGAGAAACTGGCAAAAGCCTTGGAAATGGCGCAGCCGATTATCATTGTCACCATTCAGACCTTCCCGTTTGTACTGCGTGCCATTGAAAACAGCACCAGTTTAAAAGAACGTAAATACGCCGTCATTGCCGATGAAGCGCATTCATCCCAAAGTGGTTCCACGGCGCGTCAGCTCAAAGAAACCCTGATGATTGAAGAGCGTGAAGAAGATGAGCAGCTTTCTTCGGAAGATGTACTCGATGCAGTGATGGCATCACGTAAGGGCAGTGCAAACCTAAGCTTCTATGCCTTTACCGCAACACCAAAGGATAAAACCTTACAACTGTTTGGACGCTTGCCTGATCCAAGCATGCCGCCGTCGAAAACCAATATTCCTGTGGCATATCATGTCTATTCGATGCGCCAAGCGATTGAAGAAGGCTTTATTCTGGATGTGCTGAAGAATTACACCAACTATAAAGTCATCTACAAGCTCAAGCAGAAGATCGAAGAAAAAGATGCTCAGGTCGATGCCAAGAAAGCCAAGACCAAGCTGAATCAGTGGGTACGCTTACACGATCATAATATCTCGCAAAAAGTGCATATCATCATTGAGCATTTCAAGAAGAATATTATGGGCTTACTCGGTGGACAAGCCAAAGCCATGGTGGTGACCAGTTCTCGTAAAGAAGCAGTGCGTTATAAACAAGCCTTTGATAAATACATTGCTGAACAGAAGTATGCCAACATTCAAGCCATGGTGGCATTCTCAGGCGATGTTGAATTTAATGCCAATGATGCAGACAGTAGCCATCTGTTAGGTCAGAAATTTACTGAAAGCAATATGAATCCAAATCTGAAAGGTCGTGAGATGCGTAAGGCATTCGACAGTGATGACTTTCAGGTGATGATTGTGGCGAATAAGTTTCAGACCGGTTTTGACCAGCCAAAACTGTGTGCCATGTACGTCGATAAGAAATTGGGTGGTGTGGAATGCGTACAGACCTTATCGCGCTTAAACCGTACCTATCCTGCGAAATCTGAAACAGGCACCTTTGTTCTCGACTTCTTTAACGATCCACAAGACATTCTCGATGCTTTCCAACCGTATTATCAAACAGCAGAACTGGCGGATGTATCCAATCCTGATCAGGTTTATGATCTGTTTGAAAAGCTGAAAGCCTCAGGTATTTTCCTCTGGACTGAGGTAGAACAGTTCGTTGAGGCCTTCTACAGCAAAAATAAATCCAGTGCAGCCCTCGCAAACATCTGTAAGCCCGCTTTACAACGCTGGCAGCATCGTTATAAACAAGCTATCAATGATTATGATGTCACCAAGAACCGTTTAGAGATTACCAAGCGAACAGGTGAGCCTGTATTGATTGCCAATGCTGAAAATGAATTTGCAGAAGCGAAGAAAGCTCGTGATGCTTTGGAAATCTTCAAAAAGGACTTGGGTAGCTTTACCCGGTTCTATGAGTTTATGTCTCAGATCGTGGAATATGATGATCAAGAACTTGAGAAGCTCAGTCTTTTTGCGCGTAACTTACGTCCGATGCTACGTGAACAAGCAGCGGATGAAGATGAGATTGATCTGAGTAATGTGGCGATGAGCCATTACCGCTTGTCTAAGCTTCGTCAGCAGGATATTCAGCTTAAAGCAGACAGTACTGAGCATAAACTTGAACCTGGGAATGACTTGGGTACAGCCAAGGCGAAAGACAAGAAGGAAGACTTCTTGTCGGTGATTTTAAGCCGTGTGAATGAGATCTTTATCACGGATAAGCTGACCGATAAAGACATGATTAATTATGTTCATACCGTGGCAGATAAGATGTCTGAAAACGTGCGGATGATGAAGCAGATTCAAAATAACACCCGTGAGCAGGCGATGCTCGGTGAGTTTGATACGGCGCTTGATGACGCCGTATTGGATAGCAATGATGCACATACTGAGCAAATGACACAGCTCATGAGCGATCCTGCAAAGATGAGGCAGTTTGCGCATATTATTTATGATGTGTTGATCAATAAAGAACAGAAGAATTTTTAAGAAATAGTTTAAATGTTAGGGGGTAATGTGAATACGGTTTCCAAAATCAAATATGACGATCAAAAAGAAATAAATGTATTAAAAGTGCAGTTAATCGAAGTAAATCAGAAACTACTTGCTTATGGTGATGTAGAGGATACTTTATATGAGGCTATAGAAGAGCAGAATTGGTTTACTTTTAAAAATAAGCCATTTGTTGTATTTGATCGTAGAACTGGTTTTTTATTTCCAAATTTTAACCACGTTAAACATGTTGCCTATCGTGAATGGAACGAGGTAAAAAAATCTTATGGGCCTAACGATATTGAAAAAGGGCGATGGGAAATTCTATCTGAGATTTTTTATTATGATGAGAAAACTGATAGAACTAAAGGTTCATATTTTTTTAAACAAGGCTCACATAATTTAAAATTAGACTATCCAAAAAAATTTAGAGGATCTAAGGCGACTGGCATATTTATTTCAAAGCATATAGATAAATTAGGCCAATTAAAAAAGATTAACTATATAACAGGCTTCAGCGCAAATGATTCTTTTTCTTGGTATGTCACAGGAAATTATCAGAATTACTTAAACCATAGTGTATTCCCTGTACTGAGGGTATTGAATAATCCAAAATTATTACCAGATCATCCGAGTATGATCGGAAGGGAAAAAAGCAAAATAATTTTGAATTTCTTTATAGATAAAGGATGGATGCCGATTTTTGAGCCCTTCTTGGATCAGTTTCACAATGAATCCAATGTTGATTATCAGAACAGATTGAATATAGCTAAGAAACAATGTGATGAGTACAATAGCATTTTTGAAATTTACTATGAAAAAAGACAATTAGAGAAAAAACTTTTGGGTCTTGGTCTAACTTATGATGATCTGTCAAATGCGGCGGTATCAAATGTGGGTAAAGTGTCTTATGACTTTCTTGTTGAAATACAAAATTATAATATTGATGAAATCAATAAATCTGTGTGGCAGTACAGTCTTTCTGCACAAAAATGGCTGAATAGTCTTTTAGGTAAAATTGATGAATGGGAAAATGACAATCTAGATCTAGTGAAGACTGCCCTTGAATTAAAGCAGGAGCTAGATAAAAAGATAACTGTAAGTATGAATGTGACTGCTGAAGAAAAGCAGTTACTTGAATCGCAATTGCAACAGCTAAAAAAACGTCTTGATATAGGCTTAACGCCGTTGCGTTCAAACTTAATTAATTTATTTTCAGAATCTCAGCAGATTTCTCTCAATTTAGAGCAAACCAATACATTGGTGGGTTTGGCACAAATTGAGCAACAATTGCGTCCAAGTTTTGAACTGCTTGCAGAACATACTGCAATACTCTGTACCAAGACATTAAAAGAAATGGAATGGTTGGATCAATCATTGGATTTTGTGAAATCAATAGTAAGCGTTCTGCGTAAATCAGCAGAGGATTACTTCATTCTGGTAGATAAATATCAGCAGGACTTAATGCAGTTAGGTCTAGATAACAGTATTGAATCGGAAGAAATTGCAAAATGGTTTGCAGAATGGCGCAGTGAGCGTTTATCCCTTTTAAAACAGATTCAGCCTTTGTTGGATGCTGGCTTAAACAAACTTATAGATGAACAAACTGTACTTGATGTTCTGCCTTGTATTGAACAGTATCAGAATGAATTGGATCAGTTTTATTTGCAAAAGCGTTTAGGTATTCATACAACTTACGCATTCCAGCCGAATGGTCATCGTCAAGAGAAGCTTGAAAAAGAGCAAGAACTCACCAAGCTTGTTCATCAGTTTATGCAGCAGTTGGAAAAGGTCATCTTTAATACCAAAACAACGGCGCAAAAGATTTGGTTAATACGTTTTAGTGAAGCTTGGCAGCAAGGCGTGGTCAATCAAATCACAGATTTTCTAGCCAAAGAACAACTTATAGAACGTGATGACGTTCTTCTGATCATGAGTGACGAATTACGTAAAGTTCAACAGCAGAACTTAGCTGCATGTTTGCAGGATGCTCAAAGCTATAGTGAAGCATTGGCACAACGAGAAAAAGACGTAAATACATTGATTTTTAAAATGCGTAAAGCATTACAGAAATAAAAGGGGATAGGTGTGAGTTTTCTAGGTGATTTAGTCGGTGGTGCCGTTAGTTTTGCCAAAAGTGTTTTTAGCGGGTCTTCGGGTAGCACAGGAGGAGGGCATGATCGTGATTATGGCGGTTCATATTCAACATCTACAAGCTCGACCGTGACCAATTACGATCCAGATAAGGTGGAAGTTGCTAAACTGGAAAATGAACGGGTCGATTTAGTAAAAAATGCTCAGCTTGAATTGATGGAAGTCAATGCTCGTCTTGAAGCAGTGATGATTGAAGCTCGATGCAAAGGCTTTCAGGCGATGCAAGGCTCAATGATGCAAATGCTTAAAGAGGTCAATTTGCTCGCTGAAGAGCGTTTGGTTCTCTTGGAGAATGGTAGTCAGGAACAAGTTCAGAAAGTTGAAGCAATGTATGCTGATCTGGGAAAAGACATCGAAAATGACGACTTTATGTTTTCAAAAGTTCCACAGATGTTGGATATAGCAAACAAATTCCCAGAGGAATCAGACAGCCGAAAACTTTATATGAGTGGTATTGATCGAGAAATGGCAAAGCATTTTGATTTCAAGACAGAACAGTTGAAGAAACTGAATGAACGTTGTCATATTGTCGTTGCCTCTGTGGTTGAGAGTAAAAAGCAAATGCAGGCCCATATTGATACTGTCATTTCTAAACGTATTGAGCACATTGAACAGGTGATGCATGTAAATGCACAGCTTCCTTATAATGCAAGGGCGCAGATTGGTAGTAGCGATCAATTAAAAATTGAGCAGAAGTCTTAAATTAATTTATGTCTGGCTATTAAAATAGGTTAAACCTTATTTCAAACAAACGCCTGATGAACTCCATTGGGCGTTTTGTATTTTAATAAGGATTGTTACCAAACTCATGGATGAATTTATTGAATTGGTTAAACAGTTTACGATCAAAAGTATAAGCGATGGTTTGCTTCTTTAGATCAAGTATCTTGGCAAAAGATTAAAATTTTATAGAAAGTGATGAAGTCTCCGACAAACCCGGTACGGTTCACCAATGCTTTCACTTTAGGATGTCTCATTCCTCTTCAGTCTGTTTAATAAGCTGACTTTTAAGACGAAGGATTGCTTTCTTTGCCTCAAGCAGCTCATGTTCATCAGGGTTGTTGCGTAAAGGCTGTACCGGCCTTTAGCCATTTATAAATACTGTGCTGTGATGTGATACACCTAAGCATTCTGCTAGATCAGTGACGTAATATCCACGTTCGGTAATCAATTTAACCAAGAATAGACGAAATTTGTCTAGGAGCCTGGTGGCAGTCCATTTCATCTTTATGTGTGTCTAGAATTTTGGTGGCTATTCATATTTTATGTGCAGGCCATACAATTGGATTTCATGTAAGTTTAAAGCTATATTAGCGACACCATGTCGCATAATGAAATTACAATTAAAGAATATTTTTTATTTTAAATGTTGCTAATTTTATTATGTATATAGATATTAATGGTTAATTTAAAACTATTATATTTGAAAAATTTTTTATAAATAAAGAAGAAATGTTTATATTTTTAAATTGAGAATAATTGAATAATATTCTGCAGTTAATAGTTTGGTTCAACGTAAGCATCCGCTGAACGCCATCGCCAAGTTTTAACGGGGTTCAGGTTTCCAGCGGTGAGGTAGTAATTCTTCTATTTGGGGCACTTTATGTGTTGGCAACCTTTTCAGCACATCACTTAAATAGTCATACGGATCCAAGCCATTCAGCTTTGCTGACTGGATTAAAGTCATGATATTGGCAGCTCGTTGACCACTGCGCAGCGAACCTGCAAATAGCCAGTTCTTACGCCCCAAGGCCCAGGGACGCATTTGGTTCTCTATCCAATTATTGTCAATGGGTAGATTGCCATCATCCAGATAGCGGCTTAAAGCAGTCCAACGTTTTAGGCTGTAATTGATCGCCCGGGCGGTTGGAGAACTCGATGGCACCGTCAGCTGATGTTGGTTGAGCCATTCATATAGTTGTTGCATGATCGGTTGACTATGCTGTTGTCGGTATTCGCAGCGGTCTTCCGCTGTACCATCCGTCTTTTTTCTTAATTCTGCTTCTATCGCATATAATTTCTGAA
>NZ_JBIUAT010000055.1:0-10140 GCF_044547685.1 Acinetobacter sp. NPDC052428 | reverse complement strand
TAAGGCAACACCGGATGAATTTTATGATCAACATTTACTAAAAGTAATGGCAGCATAATTTAAATATTTAGAGCGGATTTATCACTTATAAAACTAAATTGAGTGGTCTAATTAACGGAACCACATTATTTATTTAGGCTAAAGATATTCTGTTAGGCCTAAGTAGTAAATTTAGAAATTAACCATTTCAACTGTATTGAGCTTGTATAGCCAGTATCGATTGAGAGAGTCATGATAGAAAAAATTGGGCATGCAAAAAAAACACCTGAAGTTCTAACTGAAGTTTTCACCAAGTTAAGTTACGTTTTGATATTAGATTTACCAGACTTTATTCAAGATTTTGTATTGGATCTTAAAAATAAGATGGATGATGAAATCAAAAGAATGCTTGACCAGGCAGCAAAAGACAATCAAGACGTTGATGAATTTGAAATTTTAAAGTGGTTACTCGATACAATTGATGTAGCTCCTGAAGAAACTGAAGAGGTTAAAAAGCACCAACATAAAGAGGTGCATGCTGTGCTATTTACTTGTTTTTTTACTCAATTGTCCGAGGCCTTAAGTCTGAAGTTATCAGAACATATGAGAGTGGAGTCAAAACCGCAGCGTTGTGTTAAAAAATTGACTCAAAGAACTTATAAAAAATATTTTGGTTTGCCTAAAAACTTCAAGCTCAAGTTAGAACGAAACCTGAAAATCAATTTTTACCCTGAAAAATTATGGTAACTGTATGACTAATACTGATGGATTGTCAGATCTACACGAAGAAATCAAAGTATTGGAAAAGTGGGTAAATCAGTCACTTGGTGAAAAAAAAGCTATTTTCAAAGATTTCGACGTTCAAAATAAGAATGAGTTGTATGCTGCTGCAGAAAAAATCCAGGTTACTATTAAAAAAAAGAGAATTGTGACGGAACATAAAATTCTGGCTGGTTTAACTCAATGGACTAAAATTGAACAAGAAGGGCATCAGTATGGTTATCTGTTGACTGGATTAATTTGTGAAATGCTCAAAGAACTTATCAGTTTACCGAATTCTAGTTCTAAAGATAAAGAGCCTATCACAAACACAAAACTGATAGATTTTAAGCGAATAGTAGATGATGAAAGAGTACATAAGAAATTTAATCAACTATGTTATGCATTAAAACTGTTACTGCAGAACCAATTTAAAGACCGTGGGGAAAAAAAAATACCATGTGACAAAATTACCAATGAAATTAAAAAAATCGATGAATTTAACACCAGCAATTTTAAAGAATTTTTAACTGGTAAAGAGATGCAAAAGCACTCCATCTCATTAGATTTAGACCGTTACATTGAGCAATTTTGTATTGTCTGTAATGAGCTTAACAACAGGGAATTAAATTCATCGAAGAAACTTAGTATCAAGGATTTGATAAAAAGAATAAAAAAGGAGATTGATGTAACAAACCACTCAGGGCCATCTCCTATTCATATAGAAAATGATGACACAGAAGTCGAGATAGATGAAAAATCAGCAACTATTCTTGATCCTACACATGATGATATCAGTAAGCGTGCAAGTTCTATGATATCCGATGAAAAGCTCAAAAAAATTATTCAGAGACGTGAAGTCCCATTTGTAAGTAATCCACTTTATCTAGCACCCAGTTTATTACATCAGGTATACAACGTATTGCACGATTGTTATCAGGATAAAATGCTCAAAGAAAATAGTACAATCTTTTATGATCAATCTTCTTTGGCATTATGTGGCATGATGTCACTGCTGACTGGTCTGAGTCCTACTATCTTTAAAGATATTAATAATTTGATTGAAAAAGGAAAAATATTAGAAAAAACAAAAGTAAAAAGAATAAAAAAAACAAAAGTAGCAGAAGAAACAGAAGTAATCGAAGTAATCGAAGTATCTTATTATTGGGTGATTGATCCAAAGTTGAATGTAAATCATTCGGGCATTATGAGTGATAAATTACAGCGCTATAACAAAGCATCCACTTATAAATGGCATATTCCTAGTGCTTGGATTATTCAATTAAAAAAAAATGTTATTCAAGAACTATCTGTTCCTGAATACAATCGTTTTTTAAGGCAGCTTTTCAAACCGTATAATTTGGACAAGATTTCATGTGGAATTTTAGAAAAGCAAATATATTTCCATCTGAATATGCAGACAGGTGATGATCTCGTAGCACACTTAATGGCAAATCACGATACGAATCATGTGGTTAATTGGTCCTATGAAGGGCGTAATATTGAAGAGATAAATAGACATTTTAAAAGATACATTGATTGTTTAATAAACCGAAAAAAAGGTGATCTATGGAAAAAAGAGCAGCATCCGGGTTATATCTTTGACCGAGAACAACGTATAGGTAGTCAGCGTTGCTGGACTATCAAAGCAGCAACTCAATTTTTTAAAAATCTTTATGCTTATGTACAGACTACTTTAACGAATGATGAAGCCAATCGGATTGAGAAATTAAATGCTTATAGCATTTGGATGTGGCATCTGTCTTTAATTTGCCTCACTGTACGACCCACGATGGGTATGCCAGGTTTGATCAAAAATTATGATTCAAAATCAAAATTTATCTATATTCATGACAAAAAAATTGGTTCACGACAAGAAGGTCGTTTAGTGCCTGTAGTAGGTTATTGGCAAAAGCATTTTGATGCATACAGAGAGTATATAGATAAGACAATCACTGCATTAGGCATGAAATATCTGCAGGAGCAGTGGAAAAAAAATGAATTCATGCTGTGTATTCTTATCCATCCTCAACTGACTTCCAAAAAGCATAGCGTTGACTTTATAGAAATAGCAGACAATCTTACTTTGGCACCAATGTCAGCAGCTTTTGTGACGCATTACTTGAAAGAAACAGTTCAGATTTATAAAAACTGGCCAAGGCATTTTAGCAAAAACCATCTTGAACTCAGCAGTGATATTCATAATACCCTTTATGCACATGATGGTATTGCCATGGGGTTTGGCCATACTTCATCCTTAAGTCCTTTTCATTACAAAACAGAAATTCAACAACAGGTTGAAGCGTTACTGAAAAAATTAGAAATTTTGGAGCTAGACTTGTTTACCCAGGAAAAATCGCGTGATTAACAAAGAACTAAATCAAGAGATTCTAGAGCAATTACAAAATGCGATTGAAACAGAAACAAAAGCAATTTTTAATCAAATTTCTGAGCTGATTGATCATAAATATACTCAGAAAAAGGTGAATGGTGTCGAGATTGATTTTAAACTTCTTGATCAACGAATTGCTGATAAATTTACAAACTATCAGCAAGTTTTAATAAAAGTTTGTGAGCATTCCCAGCTCAAAAAATATTTCCGCTCTTACCTCAAGGAGTGTTTTAAACACTTTAAAATTATTTGTGAACAAGAGTATCAGGAGTGGCAAAAAAAAAATCCAGATCATGCAAAAATTTACGATATTAAATTACCAGATTGGAAAATAGCAACATTACCGCGCCGCGATAATACTTTAACAGAGGACAAGTTGTGTAATGGAGCTATTCTTGCTGATTTTAAAGAAAAATTTTATGAAAAGTGGAGCTATTCTCTTAATAAAAAGACTCAAAATATAAGTTTACAATCTACAGTTGAAGCTCAGCAAAACTTAGTAAACATATTATTTGAATGTTTATGTATATCATTAATTTTCGATCAAGGATGTATTCATCCTGAACGGCTTATTGCAATTCATGATGCAATTTTTGAAATGAATCTAGACAGTGGACTACTGCCAATTTACTCTGGTTCAAAGAATCATGCCTACGTTTTCTCATACACTCTATCATCTCAAAAATATGGCAATTTCTACCGTTATGATAGCCAAGGAGATGTGGAATTATGGCAAACACAGCAAATATATTTTAACGCAATCTCAATGCTTTGTTATTTGCGTATCCGAGAGCATCTTCATGGTAACCAAGGTTATGCATTACAGTTTACATCGCCTCTTAGTATTTGGCAGCAAACACACGATGATCAAGATCAAAAAGTTAAGCGGGAAGATTTACTTTATAAGCGGCTAAAAGCACACTTTAAAGATGTTGTTCCTGATCATCAATTTATCAAAGAGTTTGAGCGACGTCGTTTTTCTGCTTTCAAGCATATTGATTATGTTCTTTGGCAGGAGATTCCAAATTTAGATCTATTGAGTACAAGTGTACTTAATAACAAAATTATCACTACGCCTTTGATATATGAACAGCATATAGCTATTTATCATCAGCTTGATACCTGGAAAACGATTCAAGAAAGAATTGAAAATACTCATCACACTGTAGAGCTTTCTGTTTCTACTAGTGGTCAGAACGTTAAAGTTTATAATGATAAACGGATGGGTAAACGTAATGATATAAAATCATTGCTTTTATCATTTAGTGAAGATGGTAAAGAGTTGACACTAGCCAAGTTTAATGAAGCTTTGAACGCAAGTATTAATAAATCAGAGGGCGATATACGTTCCTATGAAGCTGGAGAGGGGGAATATATTGATTATGTGGTGGCAATCGCACATTTACGGATATGCCAATGGTTAAAGTATGAGCTAGGTTACAATTCTGGCTCTGGTAAAGCATCACTTCAGGTGGCATCGATAAAACGTTATTATCACAGCTTCGTTTCTGACTTTTTAATTTACATTTTAGAATATCAAATAAATTTGAATAATGCCATCGAAGAACAATTTGAAGAAATGTATGAGTACCTTATTTTAGAAAAATCAATGAAAGATCAGGAAAAGCAGGAAACAATCGCTGAGAAAAATGATAATAAAAAGCACGACACTTCTGGCTATTCTTTCGCGAGGTTAAAAACATTTCATCAGTATTTGGTCAACAAGCATGATGCACCAGTAGTAGCGTACTTGTATGAACATCAGAGAGACAGCGGGAAATTTTTAAAAACACGGACCATTAGTCCGCAGATGTTTGAATTAATGATGAAAATTGTGAAAAATTATCCACACATTTTAGGCATTTCAGGGAATGACATAGTTGCATTGCAATGGGTCTATCGACTCGCATTTAGACTAGGTTTGCGTATTGATGAAGTGACAGGCATCCGTCTCAATGATTTTGACTCTGCACAGCTTCGAAGTCATCTTAAAAATAATCGTTTATATTACGAAGCAAAGTCAGATCCTAAAGATACGACTTCAAATGAATCATCCAATTCAGATATTGAAAATCTGGTTTTAAAAATTCATTCCAACTCTCACCGTAATGTTAAAAACGAAAATGCAAATCGTCAGTTTGATTTATCCTATTTTTTAAATCCAAATGAATTTAAAGAGTTCTGTGAGTTTTATAAAAAATATTTAGCTGCTTCTTTGAGCGAAGCGGAATTACAAGTACAGAATACATTACTCTTCACCTTTGAAAATCAACAATTATCAAAAATCACTAGGAGCTTGTTTAATCTGGTATTAGGGACAAGTGATCATTCATATACATTTCACGCATTTAGGCATAGTGCTGCATCACACTTAGCAATTTTATTGAAAGGCAGCCACCAGCTTATCTGTAGTTTTACTGACTATGACTCTAGGTTTGTAGGTAGGCTTAAAAAGCATATATTGCAAAATATCGATCATGCATCATTACATAGCGCAGATGTATGGCAACGTTTAGCACATCTAATGGGGCATGAAGACTTTAACGTGACCGCAAGTAGCTATATACATCATCTTAATATTTTAATTGCAGACATGTTTTATACAGCAAAACGTGAATATCAGCCTGAATTGATTGGTGCATTACTAAAAAATAGCAAAATTATTAATGCTCAATTTAAATCCTTAAAGATATCTGAGGATGAATCAGCTTTTAACATTCTTCAAAAATCTAAGTTTTTTTTAAAGGTTTTTGAAAAACATAATGATCCAAAGCAATTCTTAAAAAAAGATGAAATTGAAAAAAAACAAATGAGTTTTTTATATCCAAAAAGATTTCTAGAATCATATCAGGAATGGAAAGCAAATGACCGGATCATAAATCCTGAAGACCAGCTTGTTAACTTAATAAAGTCAATTAGTAGACAATTTTATATTTATAAAGATAAAGAAATAGCTAGAAGTGAGGAGCGTGATCTGCAAGAAATGGATTTAAATTGGGAGCGAATGATCAATTGGTCGTATTTATATGGAATATGCCATCCATTCATAATTGACAAAGAAATTACCCAAAAAGAAATTAAAAATTTTTATTATATTTTGGAAAATAAAATTTCATTGAAAAATGATCGATCAGTTTTAGTTTTTGAAGCAGTCTGTCAAAAAGATTTAAAATTGTACGATTCATTTGTAGAGTTTATTACCAAAATATATTCGGACGTAGAATCCTACTTAAATATAGAAAAATCAAGTTCAAGTGATTTTGATAAAAAAATAGGGACTGAAGTTAAAATAAAATATTATAAAATTAGTAATAAAAAAGCAGATTCAAAGCATCATCTGATACAAAAAATTGTACTACAAAGTATCTTTTTTAAGATGAAATGCCTTGGAGTACCTTCCCTGGGTCAAAAGAAAATGGTCTAAAATGTTTTACCGGAGAAGCAGGGGGCTACAGTTTTTTTATATTAAAAAAATATATAAAAAACATCGGTATATAACTTTAGTTAATTCATGTTTGATTATTTTTTCATTATTTATGTAAGGTTCCTCTTTTTTTTTGGTCAAAAAAAGGGACACTAAGCGCGAGGTGTGCACTCTGTGAGGTTGATTTTTGATAATTTTTTTCTTGAGAATAGCCTGGATAGGCTAGATGAGAGATTATCAAAAAAAATACTCAATAAACAAAAAGATTTTGTATGACTCGCAGGAGAAAATAAGATTAAATTTAATTGTATTTTTTTATTATTATTGTAAATTTATTCGGATATTATTTTTTAAATTTAATCTATAAAATATAAAATTATATATAAGGTAAATTTTATAGACTAGGGAGTTAGTATAAATTATTTACCCTATAAATTCATTTGTTTTATTATGTAAAATAGGGAAATTAGTTTTTATTTTTATAAATAAAAAAATTAATTTTGCTAGATTTATAATATTAAATACAGCATAGAAAACTGGGTTGTGTTTTTGGTTTGATTTTATAAGCTAATTTTAAATAGCCTAAGCAAATATATTTCAGAAAAATAGCCCAAGCCTTTGCTTTTTAAAACTGCTGTTTTACAAAGCAAAGGCTTGGGAGTCCACCAGTATGATTATTTTTAGATTTTAATGAGATCCCAAAAAATGGAGAAGATAAATTAATTAGCTTAGGTAATCCTTCTATAAGTATGCAGCATAGATTTTGAGCTAAACACGCATCCTTGTATGTAGGTAAAATACAGGGATTTTTTCGGCTAAAATTTTGAAAAAATTAAGCCAGCATTCAATTTTAAAATATCACTAAAAAATGAATAAAAAATTCTAATTTGGTTTGACCAAAGAAAAAGATACCCATATGATAATTACATTACAGCAAAATCTGTAATCGGGCGTGGAAACCCGCATCTCAACGTACTAAAGAGTCACTTTTAGTGGCTCTTTTGTGTCTGCATGGCAATGCTTTATGGCAGGCCAAGTAGGGCAGTCTATGACTGGCCGTTTCGTTGAGCGGTATTTCCACCCCTATTTGGTTTGCCACCATCTCGTGGAAAAGATGTTGGCAAATTTCACATTGATCAACGAGATTACAATATGAAAAATATCATCTTAAAAGTACCCATTTCTCTTAAGCTTCTTTTGTTAGCGCTGACTGAATATTGACGGTCATTTAATTCATCGCTTTAACCAAATCGAACTATTTACACTTTCAAATTTCGTACTTGAGTGAAAGTAGGAAAGTGTTGCCTGGAGAAATAAGAAATGGGTTCTACACGACTATTGACCAATATTATTCAGCGTAAAGTCATGTTGCCAGAAGAAATGTCACCTTCAATGCAGCGTGACAATTTTGAAGTTGCACTGACTGATTTTGAAAAGCATCCAATCATCAAATGTTTATTTAAGGCGGATAACCAGCGTTCTACGGAATGTTGGAGCGTGCAAGAAATTGCAAACTTTATTGAGGATTGCACAGAAGATCAAAACATCAATTTATGCATTTTGTATTGGAAAGATATACACGGCAATATTTACATTATTGATGGAGCACATCGTCTTTCCTGTATCTATGCGTGGATTAATAGATATTTTGCGGATGAGCAAGTCAATCAAGCACCTAATTTCAATGATCCACAAAAACAAGATATTCGTTACCTCCGCAATTATTTAGGAGATCTCGCTGATTTTCAAAGAATTTGCACTGATGCTGAATTTGCAGAAAAAAAGTCGAAGTTAGAAGATATTAAAATCAGTTTCAGGCAGGTACTGGGGACTCCGGAAGATGCGCGACGGGTATTTCAATCGATTAACTCAGATACTAAACGTTTAGATAAATATGAGGAATATCACCTAAGAAATCGCGGTAGTGACGCGTATTATGCGATCTATGCCTGTTGTTATATCAATGACAATAAATCTAACCTAGAAGAGCTCCAATATACACGTTTAAATGAGTTGATTGAGTTAGGGGAGAGGATCCACCAGCTACTTTTTTCGACCATTTTATTAGACAATGAAATGAGTCATGGCAAAAAAATTGGCTTGGTCAATGAGCTGATGAATATCATTGCGGGTGATCAGATTCATAATATTATGAGTCTGAATCAGGGGGAGCGCGTTGAAAACCTAATGTCGCATCTGTTGACCATTCTTTGCAGAATAGCGACGCCTGTAAAAAATGCTGGGGTTCCGAGTTTGGGCTTACATCCATACTTATATTTTTATAAGGATCAGCGTTTTCAGATTACTTCTTTTCTTGCATGGTTTTCAATTGTGTATGAAATTCATGAAAGCCGCATGCAGATTCATCATCGAACGATTAGTTTCAAGGACTTCACCCGGGTACGCCGTAGTATTGAGTTCTTGATCGCCAATTTCCCCGTGGCGACCACCGAAACGGTCGGCAAGTTCGGCAGTGGTATCAAGGGCTATGATCGGCTACAAATTGTCTATAAAGCCTTTATTTGCTTAAGCTTGGAAATGGATGTTGATTTTGATGATGAGAAATGCCTGAATACCTTTATTCTGTCCATGTCTAAGGCCTTCAAGTACATAAACTTTAACGAGTTCTATATCGAAAGGTTTTTGGGTGGTTATGATGATGCAGTAGTCAAGAATGTGGTGGGATATGTGGAGTCGATTAGTCCAATTTCTCGGTCAAAGCCAAAGGCCTTTTCGGCATTAACCAAGAGTCTGCTTAAGCACAATTTTGTGGTGGGTAATCATAACTTTTGCCTCATTTGTGATGGATTGATCTATCTTGATTCTACTGAATCGGATCATAGGATTGCCAAAGCCGTAGGTGGGCAAGGCGTTCTAGAGAATGGCCTGCTGGTTCATCCCATCTGTAATAGGATGAAATCAGATCTGAGCCTGGAAGAGATTAGAGCGGATTTGTTTGGTGAATTACTGTATTAATCAACAGAGCGATGAGCTCATTTTTGCAGATGTATCAATGATTAATCACATGATTTAACTTTTGATACATTCAGCCAATGTGGTTATTTTTAATTCAGTCCAGAATCACAACCAGAAACTAGTTGTAGTTTCTGAATGACCGTCAAGGTCCTTAGTTTCGCCCATAGATTCCCTCTGTGGGCTTTTTTTTGATCAAAAATTGTATAGATGCTCTAAAATAAACCTTTTAGCATTTCATAAGCAATTAGGATTAAGGCTGAGACCATCAGCACAATAAAAATGAGTTCCACTCTAGTTAACATCTTAGTTCCATTTACTTTTCACTTAATTTATATAGCAGTTAA
Organism: Acinetobacter sp. NPDC052428; assembly: GCF_044547685.1. Taxonomy (GTDB): domain Bacteria; phylum Pseudomonadota; class Gammaproteobacteria; order Pseudomonadales; family Moraxellaceae; genus Acinetobacter; species Acinetobacter lwoffii_G. The sequence goes on along the minus strand of NZ_JBIUAT010000055.1, from coordinate 266 downwards.
CTCGTAGCATCAATGAAATAACATAACATGGAAAATAATCAAAAAGACAGAATTTGGATTTTGATCAGATCTGCTGTTTACATGCTTCTACAGTAGCTTTGAATGTTTCACTTAACCTTTAAACTTTTTCTAAAATTAAATATATTTACATATGTGTTCTAAAATTTGATAGAATTTATTAAAAATTTAGAATCTAAGTGTAAATAATGAGAAGAGATAATATACGACGACAAGGCTAATAAAAATTTCTGAATACATCGCAAGAA
>NZ_JBIUAT010000054.1:0-10344 GCF_044547685.1 Acinetobacter sp. NPDC052428 | reverse complement strand
AATACCAACGAACAGCCCAAAGAATGATTTCACCTTGAAAGTGCCGACCGTGGAAGGGATTCATCTGCTGTATCTCGAAATAAATAAGATATTTAGCTTATCATGTCAGCCTATTTGCAACAGTGCCCAATCAAGTTCCAGAAGGTTGGGTTCATATATTTAAGGGCTTAGTTAGTTGTATAAATCTTCAAACAGGTGAAAAAGCAGCCTTTCCAAAAGATGCTATTCCACTAGGGTGGTCTGGAGTAACAAAGGGTAAAGTGGCAATGAAAAATCCATTAACTGGAGAAACAGGTTCCTTCTATAAAGATGAGGTTCCACAAGGTTGGGTTGGAATGAACAGTGGCAATAAAAAAACGAACTCTACCTTCCAAAAAGTCCAAGATATAATCACTTCAAATCCTGATGCACCCATAAAAAAACTGATCGAGCTATGTGTTGAATCAGGTATTAATAAAAGTACAAGTGGAGTTTATTGTCGTAAGTTAAAAAGACTTGCAAAATAAAATTCTTACGCTTGAATTTAGCTTATTGAATACCTACCGATTTTGTGGACACTTTTTATAGTTCTTCTAAAATTAACATAATACTGATTATGCGAAACGAGAGCCTACAGCTCTCGTTTTTTTGTTCTAGAACTGCTAAAATTCTTATACGCCATTGACGTACTTAACCCTATGTTATTCATTGAAACCAGTATTTTTACCAAGCAAATCAAAGAGCTTGTCAGTGATGAAGAGTATCGTCAGCTCCAGCAAGATCTCTTGGTACAGCCCGATAAAGGTGACTTAATCAAGAATGGCGGTGGTATTCGTAAAGTACGTTGTGCTCAAGGTAATAAGGGTAAAAGTGGTGGTATCCGGGTGATCTATTATTGGGTCACAGAGGATGATCAGATCTTTTTCCTAGTCGCTTATCCAAAGTCTGTGAAAGATAATCTGACAGACAAAGAGACCTCGATCCTACGTCAATTAGTGAAGGAGCAATTTCATGGATAACAACTTATTTGATGACCTGGTTGCTTCAATCAAAGAAGCTGGTGCCATCAAACGCAATGAAATCAAAGCAAGTCGAGTGACTGAGCTTGAATTACCAGATATAAAAGAAGTACGTGAGAAAACTGGCTTAACCCAGGCAGAATTTGCTGCACGTTTGCATATCAGCGCGAGAACCCTGCAAAACTGGGAACAAGGCCGTCGATATCCGACTGGTCCTGCAGCGACTCTAATTCGCATTCTGGATGCCCATCCAACCCTAATTTAAAAAGTTTAGATAATAAAAAACCCCGGTATCCTGCCGGGGTTTTTTATTGTGCGATCTTTGGTAGGTGCTGCTCTACCTCACAATCCTAGTGTTAGAACTTATCATTGTTGTTTTTTGCTCCGGAACATCCTGTTCCTGTATGAATCTATTGTAGGGATATTCTAGCTATCCTGATAGCCGCAAAGAACTGGAATTTGAGTAAGCTAAAGCGTACAAAGTGCCTGAAATTTATCCACAAGAAATGGGGATAATTTTGAACATTCACGCATTGATAAAATTTAAAAAATCGCAAAATTGATTACTTTTTAAACAAATTTATTGGCAAAAGATTCCAAAACTGCTCATAAAAAAGCCGACTTGTTTCAAAATCGGCTTTTTTCTCATTTTTGCATTTTTCTGATTTTAATAAGTTGCTGATATTTCAATTAATATACAAGTGTATTGCGTATAACCGCCATTATGTTAAATGGAGTCTTTATGAGAAATTAATAATCTATGTTTGTTTGAGATTGAAGTATATTTAAAAAAATTAAGTTGTTTTTTTAAATGCATAACTTCATCTTTTAGTTTTTTGATTTGTTGGTCTCTTTCGTCCCGTATAGGGGCAGTAATTTCACCAAATTTTTTAACTAACTGGCTATATTCAATTAAGTTATTGTAGTCAAGTTCGAAATCTCCGCTTTTTATATATTTAAGTATAGTCGAGCGAGGTTTTCTATACGCTATAGCAGCATCACTGATCGAAAGTTTTTTTAAAAAATGATGATGTTGACTTAGCATATTATTTAACTTAATACATTATTAATTTGGTAGATATATATTAACAAAATTAACAAAATTAACAAATATAAGATATAAATCTTCAATTATTATTGGTTGATAATTGAACGTTTACTTTACACATACCCTACTCTGATAATTTTTCTATTATTAAATCAATACGCTTTTAAGAATTTATATTATTAACATAATACACGTTATACGAAATTAGAAAAATGAGTTTATTGCACTGATATTTATCTGTTTTTTAAATTTTAGACCTGGGTTGGTGCCCAGGTTTTTTTATTGCGTATAACAACCATTATGTTAAATGGGAGGATTAGATCCATCCTCCAGTAATAAAATCTCCTGAATCATATCCAATAGAGTACCCAACCTTTCTTTCTGGGTAAGCGGTTTTATAATGATTCATTGACGCTTGTGCCAGTTTAAGTGCATAAGCTAAGAACAAAGGATATTCAGCATAATTATCCAGTTCTGTTTCATCTGCTAAATCTTCAATAGATCGTAAAATTTCAGAGCTAAAAGCGCCTTGCTCAGGATAGTATGTTCTAGCTTCAGACATCCAATCTAAGTTATCTTCTTCTGCAATGTATTGATCTGATACTGCAAAATATAGATATCCATTATCAGAAAGACCAAACCAAAACCCTTGCTCAATAAAGGGAGAAGCCTCTTTTTCTAAAGAGTCAATTACGTGGGCTGCTAAACTTTTAACTTCTGTTGTGTAATCTAATTCTTTGAATAGGTCCCAACTTTTGTTTGGCTGCATTTCATGACAATGATTGATGATCGTTGTCATGAAATTATCAATATCTAGATCATTTTTATGAAGATCAATTTCTTTAAAGATTTTTACGAAGTCAAATGACATAAATAGCCTACATTTTTCCAAAATTTAAATAATTAAGAAACGTTTAGATTCCCTAAAATTAACATACTGCACGTTATACGAAATTTAAAAAATGAGATTATCCTTATGATAATTAAAGAAATTTAAAAATTTCGTATAATCGCCATTATGTTAAATCACTCTAATTTTTCATCTTAATAAAGTATTATTAATAACATAACGAATTAAATATAACTTTGATTTGAAGGCATAAAATGAAATTTTTCAAACTTGCATCTATTGCTCTAGGACTGATCTTTTCTATGGAAACTTTGGCAAATCCAACATTTTCAAATGAGTTATTAACAAAGGCTGAAAATGGTGATTCATCAGCACAATTAGAATTAGCCGATGTATATATACATGGTTACGGTATTGAAGAAGATGAAGCTCAAGCCGAAAGCTGGGCTATTAAGTCAGCGGAAAGTGGCAATATCGATGCAATGTATTGGCTTGGTGATGGGTATGCGACATACGCTGGTTTAGTTGAAGATATGGACCCAACTGATGCTGAAGAACATTATAAGAAAGCTTTTGTGTGGTTCTCAAAAGGATCTGACTTAAATCATACTGATTCTATGGTGGGTTTAGCTAATTTATATCGTAATGGTGAGGGAGTTACTGAAGATACTGCTAAGGCATTATATTTATTTAAAAAAGCTGCGTCTCTTGGCAGTAAAGAGGCTATGAGGGATCTTGAATTTATGTATCGATATGGAATAGGTGTAGAAAAAAATTTAGATAAAGCAAAATTTTGGGAAGATAAGGCACAGATGTAACTATGTAGAATAATTAAAATTAACATAATACACCTTATACGAAATGCGTTATAATTATCCTTATAATTCAACGCTGTAGTTTCTAGTTGATAGCCCATCTTCCCCAAGGTGGGTTTTTTTTATGATTTTTCACGTTCCACGCCTATTATTTCATCAATGTTCCACACTTTTGATTAGCTCAATTGAATAATCAGGATGCCTGGTCTTTTTCTTTTTGGCGTTCATTCAGCTCTTTTTCTAGTGCCTTTTTATCCTGGTATGCTGCAATCAGCATAATCGGGATCAGCAGCGGGGCCACAATAATGCCCAGGGCAATGTCTTTCAGTTTCGGCATGATCTCTCTCCCTTAGTCATTATCAAAAACAGCATTCAGCACACGGCCAAATAAGCCACGTTTTTTCTTTGTCTCATAGTGTGTCTTTGATACGTGTTTTGGTGTTTCATTGGGGTGTGTCACTGGTGTTTCATGAGATGTACTAATTTCACTATATTTATTATTATCAATAGTTTCACGTGTTTCACTACTGTTGTCGCATGGTGCATCATTAGGATGTGTCACTGGTGCATCATGAGACATTTTTTCTTCAGACTCTTTATGCCCTAATAGTAGTTGAAAGCGGTCTATTTGATCTAAATAGCGTTTTTCCCGATCTTTGTATGACTCAATTTCCTTTTTCATGAAATCAACAAGCTGACGTAAATCCGCATCATCCTTAGACTGATTCACTTCTTGTTTTTGTTCATGCTTTTTGATCGGCTCCCCAAAGCATCGGATGACTTCTGCAATATCAAAAAGTCCATCAGAGCTTCGAGATATACGTCCTTCTTTTATGGCCCTATATAACGTAGAGCGACTGACGTTAAAGCGATTAGATACTTCACTTAGTGATAACTTAGCCATTTGCTACATCCTTTTTACTTGATGGCATATATCCCACTTTTTTTAGGTACGGGTATAGTTCTTTTATTCGGTCAGGATTTTTCAGCATCTCAGCAATACGAATAGCAAATTGAGGATAGCTTTCAGTTCCTTGTGAATAGCGACCCATTTCAGGGAGTTCTGAAAGCTTATTTGCAAACATGTGACGTTGTGCATCAGTCATTTGGGTAAAGATATCTACCGTATTGGGGGCTTTTTCTGAAGGTATAGAATCAATTTTTTTATGCTTAAAAGTGAATGATAAGCCTGAGATAGATCTTCCTGTTTTGTACTGTTCATATTTTACATGTATATCAGTGAGCTCATTAATTTGCTTTATGGCTGGTTCTAAAACACGACTTTTAAAATTAATCATTTTTTGATATTCATTAATATCAAGTCCTAATTTTTCTCTGAACTCAGATAAAGGAATAACAGGTGTTTTTCCTACGTCTCTCCAAGCAATTAGAAACTCATATAGACGAATAGCATATTTGCTAGTTAGTTGGGCAACCTGTTTAAGTTGATAGCTCGTAAAGTGCTTTTCCAATCTTGTAATAAGAGGAACAACATCTGGTGCAAAGGTAACTTCTAATGTAGCAAGGTCATCAACATATGCAATTCGGCTAACCCAGCGGGATTTGACTACAATTTCTTTGTTTGTATCTTTATGAATTTCCTTAAAAGAGAACTTTCTTTCAAAAAGATTATTAACTGCATTTTTTAGAGCGTTATACGCAGCTTCTTTGGTGACATCAAAGCGAGAAGCATAATCAGAAGCATGAATTTCTAATTTACTGTCGGATGAGATCCCTTGGCCTGTTTCTCTTGCTCTTATTATTGATAAAAGGATAAGCCGTTGCTCGGTTACTTCGAGATTATAACTGGCATTAATTAAGGCATTATCTTTTACTACTAAGTCATTTTTCATAAGACTGCATAGGTTATAAGTGTTATTAAGACTACACTAGCATTTGATGTAATCAAATGCAAAGAAATTGTAGTCTTATGACAAAGAAATTGTAGTCTTATGACAAAGAAATTGTAGTCTTATGACAAAGAAATTGTAGTCTTATCAGTCTTGAAAACCTTGTAAATAAAGGCTTTTAGCATGTCTAAAAGTATTTAAAAACTTTAAAATAATTAAAAGCCCAGGAAAGGAAAAATTGCCCTTGGTTTTCGCTACGCTCAAACTCTATTGAATCTCGCTTTCGCTCGATTCGTCGGGGCAATTTTTGGTTAATATTTTCGTGAATTTTAGAAAAAGCAAAAGCAACTCGGAATTCGCTTCGCTCATCAGTTTTTATGCTCGCTTCGCTTGACCTAGAAGCAAATTGAATCTGTTCGCACCCTTCGGGATGCTCTGTACCTCAGTCTTAGCAGCAAAGGGAAGCTTGTAATCAGAGAAAAGGCAGGGCGAAATTCGAATGCTGACAGTTCGCTCGTAGACACTCGCTCTGTCACTATTAGCCACAACTTAATATTTAAACCCCCTCCAAAACTTCACCATTTGCGTGAATTTTAATTTTCAACCACAGTGGCATGGATAGTACCACTTAAGAGGAAAAATTGAAAATACGCGAAATGGTGAGCATATAGGAGGGTATGAGCCGACTAATTGCTAGTCGGCTTTTGTTGTTCACTTTTGGGAAGGGTTTTTCTCTTTGGTTTCAGTGGTTTTTAAAGCTTTTTCAAGCATCCCTTGCCACTTGGTAAGATTTTGTTGAGCTTGTGCCAGTTGATCTTTAACTCCTTGAAGTTCTGTTTTTGCCTGAACAGAATCTTTTTCACTAGCTGCTTTGAGTTTTTCTGATGCTTCAAATTTCTCTTTGTATTCAGTCACCTGCCCTTTGTATTCAGCAACACGTTCTTCAAGTTGTTTAATGGTGGTTGTCTGAATTTGGATTGTGGTTTCCTTTTCGGCAACTAGGTTTTGAGCCTTGTTGAGAGATTCCTCAAGGGTTGAGCGAGTCTGAGCATCTTTCTCGGCTGTTTCTTTGAGGACTTTGATCTCTTGGTCTTTCTGGTTGGTAAGGTCACTCATTTGAAGTTTCAGATTGGCAACCAATTTTTCAAGTTCTACGTTTCTGGCTTCGGCTACTTCTGCCTTTTTAAGTGCAGTTTGTTCCGCCTTTTGCAATTCAACCTTGTCTAATTCTAGCTTTTGAAGGTCTTTTCTGGTGTTGGCCAAATCGGTTTGAAGGCTTTTCACAGTGCCTTGAAGGGCATCACATTCGGTTGAAAGCTCCACTCGCATGTTTTCAGCGTCTTCCCTTTCCCTTTGTAGATCTGCCTCAGCCTTAATTAATTTTTCCTCGGCCTGTTGTTTTGCTGTTGCCCAGATTTTTGATGCCAGGTTTAAAGCATCTTCCTGGACTGCTTTTGGTGCTTCTTCTTCAATCTTTTTCTCAGGTAGTAGCTTTTGCTGTCGCCACTCTTTCATCACAGTTGATGTGGTGTTCATGTCTGTCTGAGCTGTGGATCTCACCTCAGCGACAGTAGGCATTTTGCCTGATTCAGATAGGATTGTTTCAGCTACTTGGATGATACGATTTTTGATTTCTTCTGCTATAAGCATTTGATTTCTCGGTCTTTATAATAATAAGAATAATAATAATCTTATTATTATTCTTATTAAATTATTATTTTGTAAATTTAGGGAAAAACACTTAATCCCTATTTCTACATGCTGAAATCGTTGTCATTGTCATTGTCATTGTCATTGTCATTGTCTTTTCTTTTTGATGGTGCTGGTGATGGGGTGTAAGTGGTTTCTTGCTTAGTGGATCTCCACTCCAGATCCTGCTTTCTTTCTTCAAGCACTTTAGTTGCTTTATCCGTATAAACCGTGATGTCTACACCTGTCACGCTCTTGTCTGTGTCGATGATTTTTTTGATGAGCTTAAGATCTTCGGCATTCAGTTTAGGGATTAAGTCTTCGATCAGCTCATACTTTTCTTTGGTGTATTTATTGAACTCTTTAAAATCATTCTCCACATAGGATTGAGCTTGTAATTGGGTCATCATGCCGATGTAGCCCATTCTTGATTTATGGATAAAACCAAGTTCATTATCAAACTCTCGGCCTAGTCCTGTTTTGTCAAAGTTCCTAAAGTATTCCTCAACGGCTAAAGCCTTCTGACGGCTTTTCTCTGCACGTGCTATTTCTTCTCTTTGTTCACGCTCAAAGGATTCTTTGGCTTTGCGTTTTTCTTCTTCTAAACGTTTCTTCTCTGACTTCCGTGCCTGTTCTATATATTGGAAAATAGGTGTGAAGTATTCCTGTTCAATGGATTGCATTTCACTGAATGTGACAAATGGTACAGCTTCGGCTTCAACATTCTGCTTCTTAAAGACTTTACTGAGTTTGGCTAGCAAAGATGGTTCTGGTGGGCGAGTTGGTTCAATGCCTTCCTGTCTTAAAACCAGACTGGCTTTTTTGAAGCTCTCCAAATGTTCAGTGAAATTGTGGTCTTTAATGACTTGGGCTTGTTCTGCTTTATTGCCATCTGTTGCATTGAAGTCCACCAAAAAATTTTCATAAATTTTTTGAAAATCCCAATAGGTTTGGTAGCAGTCCTCCAGATTATTTTTCTCTCTATCTCGGTCTTTAATTGCTAGTTCGGCTGCATCAATTTTCTTAGCCAGGTCATAGTATTCCTGAATACTATTTTCATTCGCTGCCCGAATATCGTTACGTTTTTGAATTAAATTATTGGACGCGATAATTTCGTTTTCTAGGCCTTTGCGTCTTAAGGCGGTGGTAGCTGGGCCTTCATGCACTTTGGCTTCCCGATCTATGCCTTGATCTTTATAGCTTCGATGATCTACCCGAACGTCATGCCCTGCCTTCTCTAAATGGGAATTTGTAAGTTCTGCAAACTTAGCTCGCCACCATTGGACTTCACCGCTTTTACGATCATCAAGCTCACGAGTTTTTTTGCCTAATCCCTCTGGCGTGGCTTGGCGTGTGGTCATCAAAACATGGGCGTGAAAATTGCGGTCATCGGTACCGCCTTGTGAATGGGGGGCATGTATACAGGCATCGACCACCACTCCATGACGTTTAACAATTTCCTCGCAAAGTTCTATTAGCATGGCCTTTCTTTGTGCCTGATTTAACTCTTGGGGAAATGCGATTTCAAACTCTCTGGCGATAGTGCTGTTACTTCGCTTCTCTGCTTTTTCGGCTGTATTCCAAAGATCTTGGCGGTTTTTTAAAGAAGGGGAGCAATCATTCGGAGTAAAAATTTGAGCCAACTCTATCCCTGATTTCTTTGTGTAGTCGTGGACCAATCCGTAATAGTGGTCTTCCAACTTTTGCCCGCTACGATAGGCTGCAGCTGCTACAGCAGATCTGCCTTTAGATCTTGAAACCGTTTTCATTGAGAAATGATAAATAGCCATACTCACCTATCTGATTCATGCAGGTTTTTACAAGTCGAAGACTTGTCCCCCAACGGTAGTTGGGGGTTGGGGTAAAGGGGGTATCCCCTTTCGCACGGCAAACTGAAAGTTTGCATAAGTGCGCCATTCCTATCGGACTGGTGTTCCCACTTTTTTGACTTTGACCCTTTCCACTTGCTGAAGCAAGCGAGAAAGGGCAAAGATCAAAAAAGCGGTAATAACGGCTTAAACCTATTTCATGAACTTTACTTTGAAAGGCGATTTTTGATCTGTGAGATCCAGTAGTCTGAAGGCATGTTATTTGAATCAGGAATGTTTTATGTCTTCTCAAAAAATCAAAGAGCAAATCGAAAAGATTGAACAGCAAAAAAAGATAGAACTAGAAAAAATTGAACAATTGAAAAGGCAACAAATAGCAGCCAAGCAAAAACTTCGTGCTGTTGAATCGACTGAAAAAAGAAAGGACGATACAAAGCTTAAAATTTTGATGGGGGCTTATTTGGAGAAAATATTAAAAGAAAGTCCGCAAACTGTTCAATTTCATAAAACGAAATTTAAAGCGTTCTGTGCGGCTGATAAAAGTGAAAAGGCTAGAACTAAAAATTTAGAATTAGCAGATAAGTTTTTTAATGATCTTGAAAACAAGCAAGACGTTTAGGCAAAAAAAACCCACCATTGAAAGGTGGGTTTTATGAGGTTATCTGTTTCCGATCCCATCTAGTCCCAGTGGAATAGAGTGGGTAAATTCCTTAATTTTTTCCTGCCAGTATATGTGTCTGCCCTCTTTCATATCTGTGAGAATGCGAGACATGACTTGCACTTTGCTCTCATTGCCCTCTTTGAAGCGATCATAAAGATTCTTGGCTTTCAAAGTGTCTAGTACAAACTGGATAGCGTACTGTTGTTCATCTTGCTCTACAGACGGCTTTTCCTTTTCCTCTGGTGGCTGTTCTGGTGGCTCTTTAGATTCGGCCTGTTTTGGTGTTACGTTCTTTTTCTTTGTGATCGTAAACCCCACATGGCTTGCTTTACGCCCTTCCTTTTTAACGGCTTGAAAGCTTACGGTAATGTCTGTTTTTCGGTTGATCATATCTATGTGTGGCTTGAGAACCATTTTTTTCAGTTCTTTAAAGTCAGCATAACTGGCTTCAGATATGCCTAAAAGTGCTTTTAAGGGCACTGTTGCAAATAGTGATTTGAGTCGATGATGTTCCCTTTAAAAAGTGCTTAGAGACCGAAAACCCTGTTGATTAGACACACTTCACCCTGAGGCTGACCATAATAAAATGACGATGCTTGTCCTT
>NZ_JBIUAT010000053.1:0-11421 GCF_044547685.1 Acinetobacter sp. NPDC052428 | reverse complement strand
ACAGGAAGTACAGCGTGTGGATCATGCCTATTTACCGGATGACCTGGTTTCTATAGGCCGTGATACCGAAACAGTTGCCCTGTCCAAAGCGGTGAGATATTTTTCTGAACATCGTGTATTCCTGAATGATGATCGAACCGTAGTCTTCAAGTGATCCTGTCTAGTGGTGTAAAAATAACTTATATTTACAGCACTTATCTCATTAAAAAACCACCACCTCGGCATTAATTTTGCTTAATTATTAAACAATAATTATTTTTTATAATGGGGATTCTCATGAAATTAATCACAGCAATTATTAAACCATTCAAACTCGATGAGGTACGTAGTGAACTGTCTGAAAAAGGTATTCAGGGTTTAACTGTCGCCGAAGTCAAAGGTGCAGGTCGCCAAAAAGGTCATACAGAAATGTACCGTGGTGCAGAATACAACATTGAATTTGTTCCGAAGATGAAACTGGAAATTGCTGTGACAGATGATCAGGTTGACCTAGCAATTGAAGCAATTACTAAAACTGCCTCAACAGGTAAAATCGGAGATGGTAAAATCTTCGTGGTTAACTTGGAACAAGTCATCCGTATCCGTACTAGAGAAACTGGCGAAGCTGCAATTTAAGTCAGGAATATACTGATCAAAAGCCGCCTGATGGCAGCTTTTTATATGGGTGATCATTCTTCAATAGAAAGCCTACCCGAAGGCAGGCAGTGCAGTAACCGATTTTAGCCTTTTGCTGTACGTTTCAGCTTTTGTGGATCATCGAATGGCAAAGTGTGAGTGATAGCGTTCACTTCTAAACTACCTTTGACCTGGATCGGTCTGCCCTGTACGGCATAGTCCACATCCACACGAGCAATTGCCACAGATTTCCCGGTCAATGGTGAGTACATACCGCAAGTGATCACACCAATTTTTTTATCACCATCCCAAAGTGTATCTCCCATTTCTGAGGCTTGTGGACCTTCCAGTAGTACACCAAATATTTTAAAGCGTTCTTTATCCTGTAAACGTCGATGCTCATAACAGCCACGGAACTCACCTTTTGTAGGAGAAACGGTAAAATCTAGTCCCAGTTCCCACAGCGTGTCTCCACAGGTGTCATTTTCAAATGGGAAATATTCAGAGTTATCATAAGGGAAAAACAGCAGATAACTTTCAGTACGCAACCAGTCCAGTGTAGTAAATGAACAAGGAATAATCCCATAAGAAGCCCCCTTCTCTAGGATGGTTTCCCAGATCATCGGTGCATCGGCTGCCTTACAGAAAATCTCATAGCCACGCTCACCTGTATAGCCAGTACGCGAAATCATCACCGGAGCACCGAACAGCTTGGTTTGCAGATGATGAAAATATGGCAAATCCCGGATGCCCGACACATGTTCAGCCAGGAAATCTACCGCAAGAGGCCCCTGCAGCGACAGGTCATGCAGGTCATCATCAAACAGGACCGCCACTTGACGTCCCACAGCTGAACGTACCAGCATTTCATGACCAATCCCCGTACCATGTACCACCATAAAAGCATTCGGTCCAGTACGGTAAATCACGCAATCGTCTACAAACTTACCCTGTTCATTCAGCATCGTGGCATAGACGGACTTGCCCGGATAGAGTTTTGAAATATCCCGTGTAGTGGCATATTCCAGCAGGCTTTCTGCATGGGGTCCTACATAATGCACTTTCTTCAGGCCTGAAACATCCATCAAACCAGCTTTGGTACGAATTGCAGTGTAGTGATCTGCAATATCAGAGTTATAAGTCCATGCGGTGCCCATCCCGTTCCAGTCTTCTAGTTTTGAGCCAAGCTGACGGTGATGAGTAGCCAGGGCTGAAATACGCCAAGAATTTGCCATTCGATTAGATTCCTTAAATGAATAGTTGATTTATCAGTTGCTAAGAATTAATTGCTGTCTGAATCAAATTGACTCAGCCATTGCACAAGGGGTTCACGGTATTCACTAATACCTTTATAGTCGGCAATAGGCTCTGGCAAATCACGGATCACACGATGCAAACGCTGAGCCCAAGCTGGATTCGTGCAAAGGTCATTCAGGCTGATCAGATAAGTCCGAATACTGAATAGCAGTGCATTGCTCGGTGCCAGGCGTGGCATCATCTGCAGTTCGACACGCAGATGTAGCATATGACCGGCATTTTCAGCTGTGACCAGACCGCGTTCATGTCCCCAGAGGTGATAAGTTTCGGATGAGGTATCCATACGTGGATTGACCGTCATAGTCCAATTCAGACGACGGTAGGGTTGCCCAACCTGAATGTTCAACAGGAACTTCAGTGCTCGATCGAATACCCCCAAGTTATGGGCTAACTGTGGGACTGGTGAATGCCACTGCTTGAAGCTCATGCCAGCATCGAAATTCAATGACCAATCAGCAGGGCCAGTAATCATACCCGTGTCCATAAATAGATCCCCGTCACGCTGATCCAGAATCGCTACATCACCCTGAAACTGGCGGCTGATGAATTCAAACGGATGCATTGGCAGTGTTTCTGTATCTCCAAAAACAAACTGCTGATCAATATTCAGCGGCCGATTGATCCAGTGCCATTCATTACCCTGTTTGCTGAGTTGGAAATGCTCTGGATAATCTGTAGCGTAACGCTCCATGACCATCGCCAGAAAATCCCAGCTCGCCTGCAGCATATGTGGCATGATAATGCAGCGTTTAGGATCCTGTGCTAGGGTCAGACGACGCTCATTCATTTCCGTAACATAATGCTCGTCTATATCGAACCAATGTTCAAAAATAGTCCCTGGCCTTGACGTTGCTGGTTCGATATTGACCGAATACATGTATTGGTCTTCTGGAAATGGAAATGGAAAACGTTCGATTGCTTTTCTGCTGTTGTAATAGCTGAACTCATCATGCATGTTTTCATTGGGATTGAATTGCACGGTCATTGCGTTTTCCCCTGTTGTTATATATCTAAATGAAGGCATTGCCCGGCTTTGGCACGCGAAACACACGGCATCAGCAGACTTTGTTGTTCCTGTAGGCTGAGATAATGATCCAGATGCTCCACTTCTCCCGCACTGTACGGCGTTACGCACTGGCCGCAGACCCCACCGCGGCAAAGATTGGGTATCTCTACCCCGTTAGCTTCCAGTGCTTCCAGCATGCTGAAATCACTGGCTACATGTATGTTTCTATCGGATTTAGTCAGATGCACATCAAATGCAATACCCGGTGCCGGTGAGTTAAATGCTTCCCAATGCACCCGATTTGGCGACCAGCCCAGTTTTTTAGCACTAGAAGTAACAGCCTGAATCAGACGCTCAGGACCACAGATATAAACATGAGTATTCAAATGCTGTTGGCTCAGCAGCGCTTCGACATCCAGTCGCTGCTGTGTTTTTTCCGAATAGATATGCACCTGCTCATTGAATAATTGTTTCAAGTCTGCTTCATAGGCATTGCTGAGACCATCACGGCAGGCATAGTGCAGCTCAAAACTGTCACCTGCATGCAACATAAAACGCATATGTGACATGAATGGAGTAATACCAATGCCTCCGGCAATAAAGACATGATGCTGGGCCTGAGAGTGAATCGAAAACAGATTGAGGGGGGCTGAAATACTGAGCTGGTCACCCACTTTAACCTGTTCATGCAGATATCTGGAGCCGCCACGGGACTGTTCCTGCAAGCGTACGGCAATTTTGTATTCATGTTGATCATAAGGGTCATTCAGCAATGAATATGCATTACACAGCACCCGGTCAGGCAACGGCAGTTGCACCACAATATGACTGCCTGAAGAAAACGGCAGCAATTGCTGATTCACTGCTTCAAAACTAAATTCACGAATAACCGGCGTAATCTGCTGAATTTCTTTAACGCGTACAGAAATATTTAAACTCATGATGCTGCTCCCATTGGCTGATGAGCATTTGCACAGACGCCCATATATGCACCCAGTCGCTGTGAAAAATGAGTACGTATCATGAGATGAACTTTGCACTGTTCACAGGTGCAGTATTCTTTTTCTTGGGTAATTTGCTGATGACCACAATGTACACAGTACACTTGCTTCTTTGGCTGCCCGTCTGCATGCAGGATCTGGGTAAATTCTTCTTTCAAACAGCCCAGCTGAGTCAAAGAGCGTTGTATTTTCCAGATAAAAGTTTCATTGCCTACAACAATACTATGTACGCCTGCCTTGGCCTGACTCAGGTATTGAGTTAGGGCATACAGCACTGCTTCTAGTCCATATTCATCCGCAGATGGCTGGATCAGCAGCTGATATGGGGTAGCTTCGCCTAAATGACCTCTAATCTGTTCAAGCACTACATCATCTTCCCGTTCCAACACAATCAGATAGGATGATGCAAAAATTCGAATATCGCGGTAATTCTGATAAGTTGGTGTACTGTGCATAGTGTTCGACATCAGCTGAACGCATCCCCTAAAAACGTTATAGTTCAATATTTAAAGGATTTCTGAGTCCTGCACTATTCCCTAAAAAACATACCCCATTTGAGGTATTCAGCTGGTCTGCAACCCAACCTTGCATAAAAAAAGCAGAACCGAAGGCTCAGGTTCTGCCGAAAAGGAACTTTATTTTAGAGTAGAAGAATTATCCTGCTTTTTGCTTTACTGTAGATCCAGCATGTAGATAAGCATCTAGGGAGTCGTCGAGTGCTTCCAGCCATGTAGTGTGATGTGGGGAGGCTTGGGTACCTGTCATTAAAGAACGATAGGTATGATCCCGGAAGGTCATAATGTTTTCTTTCTTATGTTTTTTCCAGGCCAAAAAGGTCTGCCGCACACCTTCAATATCAAAGGTCGGATAATCCGTCTGTTCAATTAAACGCATGATGTAATCCCCCTGAAACTTATACATGGCATGCACATTCTCCAGGGATTTTTCTGCCTCGTGCCATGCTAATGTATCAGCCTGCATTTTCTGCAGAGACGGCAATGTGATACGGCCCAGCATGACATCACGGGCAAACCAGGCTTGTGCATCAAACATATTGAAGGAATACCATTGATCCTGCATGCCTAGGTAAAACAGTTTCGGATTCTGTTCCCATACCAATCCTTGGTACAGATTTAACGGATACAGGATATTATTGGTTCTTAAACTCAGGGATCCTTCAATGAATGGGAAATGGTGCAGGTAGCCTGTACACAAAATGATGGCATCTACAGCTGCTGAACTGCCATCCTGAAAATAAGCATGGGTCTGATCCACATGGGTCAGCTGTGGCCGTTCAGACCAGTTTTCTGGCCACTTATAGCCCATTGGGGCACTACGGTAACAACTGATGATATTTTTGGCTCCATATTTATAGCACTGCGAGCCGATATCTTCTGCGGAATAGCTACTGCCGACAATTAACACATTTTTGTTTTTGAATTCTAGTGCATCACGAAAATCATGAGCATGTAAAATACGCCCACCAAATTTTTCGAAGCCTGGATATTCAGGAATTCTCGGTGTAGAAAAATGTCCAGACGCCACCACGACATAATCAAATGTTTCACTATAAGTTCGCTCATCAGCATAATCATGTACCGTCACTAAAAACAGCTGGGTTGCATCGTCAAAGCTGACATAGCGTACTGCAGTATTGAAACGTACATATTGGCGGACATTGGCTTTTTCTACACGTCCTTTAATGTAATCCCACAGGACTTCACGCGGTGGATAAGAACCTATGGGACGGCCAAAATGCTCATCAAAGGTATAATCAGCAAACTCCAGACATTCTTTTGGCCCATTTGACCACAAATAGCGGTACATGCTGCTATGTACCGGTTCGCCATGCTCATCCATACCTGTATGCCAGGTATAATTCCACTGACCACCCCAGTCAGACTGTTTTTCAAAGCAAATTAATTCTGGAATTTCAGCACCTTTGGCCTGGGCAGACTGAAATGCTCTTAATTGCGCCATTCCGCTTGGCCCAGCCCCAATAATTGCAACTCGTGTCATGGTGGATCTCCATGTTTGTATTAAACAAATGCGGTGTTGCAAATAACTTAGCGTGTGGCGAGCATTCAGGTAATTCCTCAGAATGAGTACATAATTGTATATATTTTTTTTAATTTTAATGCAGCGTTTCAGCTTGTGTTTGAAAGACGATGCCATCTACTCCCAGCACCATCCCACTGTCAGAATATACACCCTGACCAATTTCCTGTACCCAGCGCACGTGGTTTGTGCCATCCATTAGCCGGTAACGGATATGAAAGCAGCCATGCCACTCTAGTGCCTGCTGGATGTTTTGCCAGACATACTCCCGGTCATCTGGATGGATCAGCTGGCCATAGAGTGGAGTATTGAGGAGTTCTTGCTCATTGTGCCCCGTAATCCGCTGACAGCCTTCACTGACATATTCCATAGTCCAGTCACGGTTATTACGTGAACGGTACATCATAATGGGCATCCGTTGCAGGATGCCTTTTAGCATACGCTGCTGTGCATCTTTGACACTACGTGCTTTAACCAGATCTGTCTGCTCTCGGGCGATCATGCACCAGATTCGCCTAGACGAACCTGCACCCTGAGACTCAAGTTCAATTTTTTTAATAGTAGCCTCAAACCATGCCAGTGCTTGTCGATGATCAATGAGCCGAATCTGCACTGGTTTACCCAGTTGTGATTGCATTTCATTGACGAAACAATATAAATCTTCAGGATAAAGCTGTGTGGTTAAATCACCTGTGCCAGCATGGCTGAAATTGTGCCAAGCCTGATTGGCCTTGAGAATTCGCATCTGTTCATCAAAAATCAAGACAGTTTCCCGTAGCTGTTCGAAGACAGGCGTCCAGCAGTGTTCCAGTACTGCATTATTATTCAGTGAATGTATGTCTGAAATTATGGGTGACATGGTTCAACCCTCTTCTACAGCGCTGAATTCTGAAAGATTCAGGTTTTGGTGTGCCCAAACAGAAAGCTCCAGCCTGGAGTGCACATTCAATTTACGCAGCAGATTTTTCACATATACTTTCACTGTGCCATCACTAATTCCAAGTTCCCTTGCGATCAATTTATTGTTCAGTCCTTTGGCTATCAGCTTCAGTGTTTCCTGTTCGCGCTGGGTCATATCATGCAACAAATGTGCATTATGCTGTTGTCTAGACGCAGGTTTCTGAACCGGCATGCTTCTGAATTGCTGTGCCAGAATATGAATACTCCTCTCTTGCAATACCGTTTTTCCTGCATACACCTGGTACAGATTCTCCAGGATCACGTCAGGCAAAGTATCTTTGGCTAAAAATCCATGTGCACCATAACGCAATGCATCCAGCAAAGCCTGCTCCTCCTCACATGCTGTCAGCATGACAATCTTGAGCTGATGCTCACAAGAGCTCAGTGCTTTCAACACATCAATGCCCGACATTTCCGGCATTTGAATGTCCAGCAAAAGAATATCTGGACAAACATAATCGAGTGACTGGATAAAATCATATCCTGATGAATATTCCTGCATCAGGCTAAAGTCATCAGACTGCCGGATGATATCAGCTACCCCACGACGAAATAGTGCATGATCGTCAACAATACTGACCTGTATAGATGGCATGAATCAGTCCTCCGAAGCCAACTGTAATTTTAAATCCACGCAAGTCCCGTGTGGCTGTAGCGGATAAATGCGAAGCACCGCCCCGATCCGCTCTGCACGTTCCTGCATGATCTCCAGTCCAAAGCTGTCTTTACGTTTAAGTTCTGGACGAATCCCCTGTCCATTGTCAGAAATAGTCATATATAGATGGCCGGCTCGAATTTCTAGCAGCACTTTGGCATATGACGCATGAGCATGACGCACAATATTGCTTAAGCTTTCCCGCACGATATACAGCACCTGTACAGACTGTCTGGGCAGGATACTGACGTGATGCACCCGATGATCGAGTTCAAAGACAATACTGGACTGCTGTTCAAATTCCTGAATGACTTTTTTTAAAGCCACAATAAAATCGAGTTCCTGATAGGCTAATCTGGATGCAGTGATCAGTTCACGCACCTGCTGATAGGCATAATGGGTATAACTAGAAATCTCTTCGACCTGTTCAGAAAATTCTGGATACTTGCCCTGTTTACACTGTTGGCACAACTGTGCTGATTTCAGTCTTAAGAAGCCAAGAATCTGCGCAATACTGTCATGCAGATCTGCTGAAAATGCTTTTCTTTCCAGCTGCAGCACATCCTGTATATAACGTTTCTGCTGATCACGTTCTTGAAAGCCTTGCTGAATACATTCATCCAGCTGCCGAAGCAAAGGCTGATAAGCCTGGTGGCTATCATTAATATTCAAATACAGTCGCCATACCATAAAGTCTTGACCGACCAGCATTAGATCTGCAACATGCTGACCGATGTACACCGTTTCCGCCCAGCTTTGAATATCACTATGTGATGACAAAGGTAGCAGTATCTGCTGGATCCGTGCGATAGCTGATGCTCCCAGCCCCTCCTCTACCGCATGGTAGATAAAACATTCCTGAGTAAACGGATAACACAGCACAACAGCACATTCCGGGATATGTTCCACAGGTTGTTGCCATTTCAGGTATTCCAGACATTTGGGCAACTCACTGTTCAAATCCTGAATACGGCTCAGCTGATTTTTCAGATGTAGACAATAGGACTCAAACCTGTGAGCTGCCAGTTCCTGCTGAAGCTGCTTGACTTGAGCAAGCATGCCGTTTTGTCCGGGCTCAAATAATGCATTCATTTCATAATCCATTATTTTTGCACTCATATCGTTCCATAAAACTAATGATTCAAAATTATTCTTAATAGTTATAATTTTTGAGCATTAATCATGCCAATTGTCATCTATCCCATGAGAGGTATCCCCTCAGAGAAATAGAAGCAGCGTTGAAAAAAGGGAAAGATAATCAAAGAATGATATGGACCTTTGGTGAGCATATGGGACATTTATCTGCACCGAATACAATAGACACCTTTCAGGATGCCTTTATCCATCTGCTGCAGCCGATTAGGACACTCCATCTACGGGTGGATCCTCAAACTCTACAATGTTTCTATCTAGATACTGGGGATGAAATTGAGCTGTGTTTATCTGAACAGACTGTTGAACTTCTGGCACTCAATGAAAAAGCTCAACCATTTTTCGAAGCACTCGAAAGCCTTAAGACGCCCTATACTATAAGTCCAGCGGCACAGACCCTAGCACAGCTCAAGCAACAGACACCTTCTGCTCAAGCTTTGCAGCATCAACTCGATCACTATCAGCTATCACAGGATCTGCTTCAGCAGTCTTGGCAGATCACAGATCAGCACGCTATACGTCTTCGTGCAAATCAGCCTGTTCAAGTGTATGTATTCAATACTGGCTTAGATCAGGACATTACTCTGCCATTCAGCTTGGAAGAACTCTCAGTTAGGCTGTATAAAGCACAGCCTATGGAGCAGTACCTGCCAGAACCTTTGGCCAAACCTGTCCAGGAAATTCATGTGCTACGTGCCTCTGCACGCACTTATACGGTGAAAAAAGGCCAGTGGATTCAGATTATTGATGTTTCAGGAAAACAATGTTCAGACTTTCTGGCCTTTGACCAGCATGCACTGGCTCAAGGGGTTGAGATTGGTCTCGATGCTGTAGCAACCCGGACAGTACTAGGCCAAGCCGTACCCAGACCTGGACTGCATTCTCGTTTTTATGGTACAGACATGCAAAACCTAGTAGAAGTAGTACAAGATACTGTCGGACGCCATGATATGTTTTTAACTGCTTGCAGCCCTAAATTCTATGAAGACTCCGGCTACTTTGGTCATATTTCCTGTACAGAAAATTTTAACCAGGTACTAAAACCTTATCACATCGCATCACGTGCATCCTGGCCTGCTATTAACTTTTTCTATAACACCTTTGTCGAGGACTGCGGCAGGATCGGTATGGACGAACCGTGGTCCAGACCTGGGGATTATGTGCTGTTGCGAGCCAACCGTGACCTGATCTGTGCCAGCTCCGCCTGTCCGGATGACATTGATCCATCCAATGGCTGGATACCGACTGACATTCATGTCCGGATTTATGCCGAAACAGAATACTTCAACAGATCCCAGCATTACCGGATCACGCCTGAGGAGCAGCCTAGAATGACCATGTCATCCGGATTTTTTTCAAGAATCAATTCACTTACCTCCAAAATCAGTGAATATAAAGGCTATTGGGTCGCCAATGAATATGATGGCTGGGGAGCAACAGCAGAGTATCTGGCTTGCCGTGAACGTGTAGCTATGCTGGATCTGAGTGCCCTGCGTAAATTTGATATTGCTGGCCCGGATGCCGAAGCCTTTATGCAATATGTTCTCACCCGGAATGTCCGAAAGCTGGCAGTTGGTGAAATTGCCTACTCCGCCTCCTGCCTAGAAACTGGAGGTATGGTGGATGATGGTACGATCTTCCGTATGGGTCAGCAGAACTTCCGTTGGATTTGCGGAGATGAATATTCTGGAATTTGGCTCAAGCAGAAAGCACAGGAAATGGGCTATCAGGTCAGTATCCGCAATGCCTCACAACAGATTCATAATTTGGCAGTTCAAGGACCTAAAAGTCGTGAATTGCTCAGTAAAATCATCTGGATGCCGGAGCATCAACCTTCTTTAGAAAAGTTAGCTTGGTTCCATTTCACTTTAGGTAAGTTAGGTGGCCCAACGGGTATTCCACTCATGGTGTCACGTACCGGCTATACAGGCGAACTTGGCTTTGAAATCTGGTGTCACCCTAGCCATGCAGAACAATTGTGGGATACCGTTTGGACAGAAGGTCAACAATTTGAAATTGTGCCAATGGGCTTTGATGCATTAGAGATGCTGCGTATTGAAGCAGGGTTAATTTTTGCAGCGCATGAATTTGATGCTGAAACCAATCCGTTTGAAGCTGGCATTGGCTTTACCGTACCGATGAAAACCAAAGAAGAGAATTTTATTGGCAAACAAGCCCTGCAAAACCAAAATCCAGCTAGTCGACAAAAACTAATGGGACTAGTTTTAGATGGTAATGAACCCGTACATCATGGCGATAAAATCTATGCTGGACGTTTTCCTGTTGGTGTAGTGACCAGCAGTACGCTTTCCCCCTTGTTGAAAAAACAGATCGCGCTGTGCCGACTGGCACCAGAATATGCTCAAGCTGACATAGCACTGGAAGTTGGACATCTAGACGGTCACAAAAAGCGTCTTGGTGCCAAAGTAGTGACCCTGCCATTTTATGATCCTGAACGTACTCGTGTACGTTCCTAGCAACAGATCCCTTTAACCAACTACGAAGAGAACCTGGCCTCGGCTGGGTTCTCTTCATCTTGTTTAATAAGGTAAAGAGGTTTTCTGAACCGTACCGGGTTTGTCGGAGACTTTTTTATTTAAGTTAGGCCACCTGACCTAACGGGTTAATCTTATCATAGTACATTGCTTCAAACTCAA
>NZ_JBIUAT010000052.1:0-11527 GCF_044547685.1 Acinetobacter sp. NPDC052428 | reverse complement strand
AGTGTAGCTATGAGGGGGCAGTTGCATTAGCTTGTATATTTATTTGGCTACCTTTATCGGGTAAATTCTATACTTGAAATGTCAACAGACCCTAACAAAAGACAACAAGATATTATTAAGGATTACCTCTTATGTAACGATTGTGAGCTTCTTTTTTCAAGTTGGGAAAAACAATTTTCTGAAAAAATGTTCATACCGTTTTTAGACCAAAAAATTTATGTTACCGAATATAAAGATTGGTTAGCAAAATTCTGTGCATCCCTTTCATGGAGAACATTAATCTACATAAAAAATAAGAATTCTAATTTTGAAGACGAAAGCGAGTATTTTATAGATCAAATTAATCTCGCTGAACTTAACTTAAGAAATTTCCTTTTAGGTAAACAAGATAATTTGCATCAATACGAACAGCATATCTTTCCCTTATCCGAAATTAATACTCCTCCCAAATCATTAAACTTACCAAGCAATATAAACAGATATTTTCTTCGAAGTATTGGTATAGATGTCTTACAAGGAGATAATGATATATATCTATTTACTAAACTCCCTACTTTTCTAATTTTAGGAATTGTGAGTTCTAATCTCTCATCAAAAATGAGAGCAAGTCGCGTTTCATTAAAACATGGGGTTTCTAGACCATCAAATCTAGTAATGCCTGAATATTTGCTCGGGTACATGAGAAATAAAGCATTAGAAATACAAGAAAAAAGAAACACTATGTCTGATGAGCAAGAAGAGAAAGTAGAAAAAGCTGCTTTAGATAATCTCGATAAAACTGCCGATTCAAAATCTTTTGAAGCAATGATGCATGACTATAATATTTTTGGTGATGAAATATTTAAATAATCCCTCCTAACCTCCCTTTAAAAAGGGAGGAACATCACGAATCCCAAACCATCATAAAATTCGCGTGAAGTCCCTCTTTATTAAAGAGGGATTTAGGGAGATTCTTGTCGAATAAATTGATAAATCACTTCCACTACATCATCAATCTGCCCCATCACCTGCCCATTATCAAATCTCAAAACACGTAGACTCAAATGTGCCAAAGCTTCATCTCGGACTCGATCCGCTTCTAAGCCTTCATTTGTAAAGTGCTGACTGCCATCGCACTCAATCACCAAATTCATAGCAGGACAGTAAAAATCCACGATGTAATTCAAAATCGGCTTTTGCCTATAAAACTGCAAACCTAAAATTTGCTTGTTCCGCAGCCGTGACCATAACAGCTTTTCAGCATCGGTCATGTTATTGCGTAAATCCCGCGAAGCTTGTTTTAAATTTTTATTATAGGGTTTCATTATTATTCTCTTTTTTTTAATCCCTCCTTGCGAAGCATTGCTTCTCACCCTTTAAACAGGGAGGAAGTGTCACAAAATTTATTTAATCACATGACAAGTCCCCCCTTTTCAAAGGAAGGAGTTACTCGAATTCTATTGCCTCATAAAAACGAAGAAAAGTCCCCCTTTGTAAAAGGGGGATTTAGGGGGGATTAGAATCGCCCCTTTTCTAACCCATCAATCTAAAATCGCTCGTTTTTACATTTTTAAGTCAGCAAATTTCAAACATTTCCATAATAATAAGACTTTAGATCTCTCCCAGAATACGTGAAGGCCCTCCTCCATGAAAAAACTCCTCAACAACCCTGAAAACCTGGTTGTCGAAATGTGCAAAGGCTTTGTCCTTGCCCATCCTGAATTACAATTTACCGAATCGCATAAAATCATTTCACGTAAAGAAAAACACAATAACGTCTCACTAATCAGTGGCGGTGGCAGTGGTCACGAACCTGCACATGCAGGCTTTGTCGGTACTGGCATGTTAGACGCTGCCGTATGTGGTGACGTATTCGCATCGCCATCTCAAATTCAGGTCTATAAAGCACTGCAACATGTCGCAACAGACAAAGGCGTGCTCATGATCATCAAGAACTATTCTGGCGATATGATGAATTTCCAGAATGGTGCTGCATTGGCTGCGGAAGATGGCATCAAGGTCGACTACGTCAAAGTGGCGGATGATATCGCAGTAAAAGACAGCCTCTATACTGTCGGTCGTCGTGGTGTTGCTGGTACCATCTTCGTGCACAAAATTGCAGGAGCAGCAGCCTCAAAAGGTTTAGAGCTTGCGGAAGTCAAAGCTGTGGCACAAAAAGCGGCAGATAACGTGATTAGCCTTGGTTTTGCCTATAGCTCATGTACCGTTCCTGCGAAAGGTACACCGACCTTTACCCTAGCCGATGATGAAATGGAATACGGCGTCGGTATCCACGGTGAACCGGGCATTCGTCGTGAAAAAATTCTGCCATCGAAAGAAATGGCACAACGTATGGTCGATGACTTATTCCTTGACCGTCCTGACATGCAAGAAGTTGCAGTTCTGGTCAACGGCTTTGGTTCAACACCAATGCAAGAACTGTATGTGTTTAACAATGATGTATGCGAACATTTGGCGCGTAAAGGTATCAAGATTTACCGCACATTCGTTGGCAACTACATGACTAGTATCGACATGAATGGTGCATCGGTTTCATTGCTTGCTGTGGATGATGAACTGAAAATCTATCTGGATGCAGAAGCCAATACCCCTGCCTTTAAGCTTGACGGCTCGCCTGCTCTACCATTTGAATTTGCAGCACAAGATGCAGCAGTAAAACAAACCGCCAATACCGAAGTTGAAACCCAAGCTGAACATGCTGAAATTCAGAATGAGCAATTCACGATAGAAAATATGCGTTATGTGGTCGATGTGATGGCAGCCTGTATTATCAAAAATGAAGTGCCATTCTGCGAGCTGGATGCCCATGCAGGCGATGGTGATTTTGGTATGAGTGTTGCCAAAGGTTTTAAACAGCTGAAACGCGAATGGCAAAGCCTGATTCAAGCGCAGCACATGGATGAATTCCTGCTGAATAGTTCCATGATTATTATGGAACACTGTGGCGGTGCGTCCGGTCCAATTTGGGGTTCAGCATTCCGTGCGGCCAGTAAAACCATTCAAGGGAAACAAACCCTAAGCGTGGCAGATTTTGCCGAGATGCTTCAAGCAGCAGTCAAAGGCATTCAAGTGACAGGTGAGCGTTCATTTGGTCGTGGCGCTGTAGTGGGCGACAAAACCCTGATTGATGCTTTGTTTCCTTGTGCAGATTCATGGTCTGCCAATACAGACAAACCTTTTAAAGAGAACTTTATACTTGGTGCAGAGGCTGCGGTAAAAGGTGCAGAATCGACCAAAGAGATCGTGGCGCGTATGGGCCGCGCCGGTACGGTGGGTGATCGTAGCTTAGGCTATCCGGATGCTGGTGCACATGGCTTAGGCGTGATCTTTACGGACATTGCCGAGCATATTAAATAAGCTTTGCAAGATTTAAAAAAAAGCCCCGACACTGTTCGGGGCTTTTTTCAAATTTCATTTCCTCTACTGAGCAAGTTTAAAAACACCAGTAATGAAAGGCATTGCTCATCCCCATGAACATGGTCTAACTAAACTTCTCCAAATAACGCTCTAACTCTTCTGTCACTACTATCCGCTTATTGCCTTTCACTTGCTCTTCACTCAATACGCCTTCTGAGTCAATGACCACCACTTTGTGTCCATTCGCTTGTAAACGTTTGACGCCTTCAAATAACATGCGTCCACCTACATCATGAATCAAAGTTAAATTAGTCAGGTCTATGACTATACGTGTTTTAGCGTCTGGCTCATCCTGCAAAATCCGCAGCAACATTTCCGATTCGGTAAATTGCAATACACCGCGCAGCTCATACACGACAATGTCATTGTTCTTACCTGCTGTATAACGACTTTGCAAAATGGTCTGTGCCGATGGCGTCCCTTCCATCAGATGCAAGCCCATGTCACGTGACAAACGCTCGAAGATATCCACGCCACGTACACTATGCCCATGCTCATCAATTTTAGGAGAAAAAACCACAATTCCCACCTGCCCCGGCAATACTCCGATAATTCCGCCAGATACACCACTTTTGGCAGGAATGCCGACCGTAGTCAGCCAGTCACCCGCCGCATCATACATGCCACAGGTCATCATCACACTGAGCACTTGGCGCACCACATCACGCTCTAGCAGCTGTTTGCCAGTTTTGGCCTGAACACCACCATTGGCGAGCACACTACAGATATTTGCCAGATCTTTGACCGTCACCTTAATCGCACATTGCTTGATATATCCATTGACGATTTCCACAGGATCCGAATCCAGCACACCTACAGTACGCAGCATATAGCCAATCGATAGGTTCCGGAATGCAGTTTTGACTTCAGACTTATACACCTGCTTGTCGAATTCCAGTTGACGGCCTGCTAGTTCACTTAAAAAACGGCGCAAGCATTCCGCACGTGAAATGCCTTTTTGTACCGGAATTAAAGAATGCGTGGTAATCGCACCCGAGTTAATCATTGGATTTTTAGGAAGATTGGTTTCTTTATCCAGTGAAATCTGATTAAAAGCCTCTCCTGAAGGTTCAACGCCGACCTTTTCCAGCACAGCGCTGATCCCCAGATGCTGCAATGCCAAGGCATAGGCAAAAGGTTTGGACATCGACTGCATGGTAAATTCGATTTCATCATCTCCCGTGGAATAAATCGTGCCATCCACCGTGGTCAGCGCCAAGGCGAACTTGTTTGGATCTACCGCTGCCAGTTCAGGGATATAGTCAGCCAAAGCGCCCTGATCATTATCCTGACAAACCGTTAATACATGCTGGAGATAATCGGGCACCGGGGTTTTCATTCAGATAGATCCTTTATATTTTTATCCTGTTTCCACCTTAAATTTTCAAGATAAAACTACAAGTCCAAATTGGTAGCATTTTATAAATACGTCCATCGATTTGGACTAAAACAAATGCCTTTTCAGCTCAATAATCATCAGGCATGAGGGGCATTTTGATATTATTTTTTTGAGTTTTTATAAAATATCGAGCGGTTCAACAGGTCATTTCGATCAGTTTGATTGTCAATTTTATTTATATTTTTCATCGCAATAAATGATATTATTCACACACCTGCTCACATTATAATCTAACATGCTGATCCCGGATTTGAATTTTTACAGTCTACTCGTGCCCAGCATCATGTCGAGCCTGGGGATCATCACGCTGAGTATTTCCTATTATAAAGGCTTACCTAATTATTTAAGATCTTATGCTTATGCACTGATTCTGATTGGCGTGACGATATTACTCAATACCGTTTTATCGGCATCAGTTTTGGTGGAAATATCCAGTTTAATTGCTGCTGTTTACTTCTTGTCCTGTACCTTTCACAGCAAAGCCATTTATGAGCGTTTAAAAATCGACTATGTATGGCCAAACTATATTTACCTGATTGCCTTGGGTGCGTTTGGCATTTACTACTTTACCCAAGTGACTGCTGACCAGACTGCCCGTTTGCTGATTATTGGTAGCATTACTGCGGCAATTTATTTGCACCGACCAATTGCCTTTATTCGGACGAGCACACGCTTACGTATTGACAGTTACCTGAAAATTTTTACCTTTGCGACCGTGTTTATCATCATTGGACGTGCCTTGCTGTTCTCTGTTTTACTTGAGGATCAGGGATTTGTCGCCCATTACGAACCGGCATGGGCATTTACGCAGCTGCTCCTGCTCCTGATTGATCTGATCTTTTTAGGTTTATTCATTGGTTGTGCAATTTTGGATCTGGTGCGAAAGTTGCAACGGGAGCGCCATCACGACCCGCTGACCGGATTATTAAACCGTCGTGGCTTTGAAGCCTATATTCAAAAAATAGATCCCAATCCGGCCTTACAGCATGCAGTTTTGATGGCTGATTTAGATCATTTTAAGGCTATTAATGATCGTTATGGACATCAGGTCGGTGATCTGGTTTTACAACATATCAGTCAGATATTTAAAGCCAATATTCGGGGCAAAGACCAGGTTTCACGGATTGGCGGTGAAGAATTTCTGCTCGTCTTGCATGATATTCAAAAGGATGCCGCCTTTAAAATTGCTGAACGGATCCGGTTGCAGCTTGAAGAAACCCCATTACATCATGAACAGCAGCTTATTTACCTGACTATCAGTATCGGGGTCAGCTTCTTCAACGATCCTACTCAAATTAAAGAAGCCATGTTAGCGGCCGATCATGCCATGTATCAGGCCAAACAGATGGGCCGTAATCAGGTTCATTTCGCGCAAGAGAAAATTGCCTGAATTTGATCAGGCTTTAAATTATTTGACCTTGGTTTTGCGAATCATTTTGTACAGTACCTTGGGTGAAATACGAGAAACCAGCACACCGAGTTTTTCTTTCTTGCCGCCAATCACAATATATTCTTCGCCACACTGCAAGGCTTGTACGCTTTGACGGGCAAAATCCTCTGCCGACAGACCATTTTCAATCGCTTCATCCTGCTTGGCTTGCGGTTTGCCTTCCCCGTTTAAGGCATTAAACGACACATTGGTTTGAACAAAGCCCGGAAAAACCACAGAAACCTGAACACCCTGATCAGCCACTTCTGCACGTAAACTGTTGGCCCACATATGAATCGCTGCTTTGGCTGCGGAATAGGAAGCGCGATACTGGGTACCGAGCAAACCTGCCACACTGGAAATAAAGACAATACGACCTGATTTTTGTGCCAGAAAGGTTGGCAATACCATTTTGGTGAGAAACACCTGCGAGAAATAATCCACTTCCATAATGGCACGTTCAGTCTGCATGGTGGTGTCCTGAATCAGGGCGCGCTGACTTAGACCTGCATTATTAATCAGCCAGTCGATCCGGCCTTTTTGTTGCAAGACCTGTTCATAGGCATGACGGACCTGACTTTCATCCGTGATATCGGCAATGACTGAAATATGCTGATCTGGATTGGTGAGACTTTGGCGAACATTTTCCAGTTCTTCATGCCGGCGTGCAGTCAGTACCACCTGTGCCCCAAGTGCAGCACATTGCTGGGCAATCGCCTTGCCAATCCCTGAAGATGCGCCGGTAATCCAGACCACTTTTCCATTTAAGTCTTCAACTTTCGCCATGAAATCCTCTTTCCCTTGTTTTAATGAATATGGTGCTGCATTTCATCTTCCAGAAATGCCAGCAAATGCTCAAAATAATAACTCATCGTATCGGCATCATAGATGCTACCGAGCTTGTCAAAACGTTTATAGCCTAACTGGGTGGTTAAATGAATCACCCCATTCAAGGTTTTATCGACCACCACATTAAATTTCAACATTTTTTTCGGTTCACGGATCAGATGTGTCACCCCTTGATCGACCACCTGAGTAAAGGCTTTTAAAGCGGGTGATACATATTGATGATTACCATTTTTCATATGGTCAATACAGCCGAGCAACTCCATCACCAGCAATTTTTCCACCGGATATCGAACAAAAGCATCACCTTGATGCTCATAGGTCATGCGATGCAAATAGTTCACCATAGGCATCAGACGCTCATTGCCAAACAACGAAACCGACCACGGCATATATTTACGGGTGTTATGCATAATCTGCTGAATCACTTTTTCGGACTCGCTGTCCGGTGAATTGGCCAACTGCACCACCTGACCAAAAATCTGGTCAATAATTTCACAGGCCATATCGGCCAGATTTTCACCTAAGGGTCTGGCCAGACTGTCTCGCTCGCCGGCATTTAATCGGGAATGCAGGTCTTTAAAGCGCTGATGGGTTTCGGGCTGAAGCTTCAGGGAAATGTTATAGCTCATCTTATTATCCTTTTTGATATGCTGCGATGAGTCGCGTTTTTTTATCAATCTATCATACGATGAGTTGCTATACATGCCAATTGGCTAAAGTTTGCATTTGGTTAAGCTGCCGCATGCACTATTTTTTTTGCTACAATAGATCCAATTTTTCATTCACTTTTGATCTGTTTAGACTATGACTGACTCAGCGCAAAATATCGCGACAACCTACGATCCGACCGAGATCGAGAAAAAATGGTACCAAACTTGGGAAGAGCGTGGTTACTTTAAGCCGTCTGAAAAAGGCGAATCTTTCTGTATCATGATTCCGCCACCAAACGTCACTGGTAGCCTGCACATGGGTCATGGTTTCAACAATGCCATCATGGATGCCTTGACGCGTTTCAACCGTATGTCTGGTAAAAATACGCTTTGGCAACCGGGTACTGACCACGCAGGTATTGCAACGCAAATGGTGGTTGAGCGTCAGCTGGGTGCACAAGGGATTAGCCGTCATGACCTGGGTCGTGAAAAGTTCATCGAAAAAGTCTGGGAATGGAAAGAACAGTCTGGCGGTAACATTACCCGTCAAATCCGTCGCTTAGGTTCTTCGGTTGACTGGTCACGTGAACGCTTCACGATGGATGATGGTTTATCAAACGCAGTAAAAGAAGTGTTTGTAAAACTTCACGAAGAAGGCCTGATCTACCGCGGCAAACGTCTGGTGAACTGGGATCCAAAACTGCAAACTGCCCTTTCTGACCTGGAAGTTGAGTCTGATAAAGAAGAAGCAGGTTCACTCTGGCACTTCAAATATTTCTTTGAAGATAAGTCACTCCGCACCCACGATGGTAAAGATCACATCGTGGTTGCAACGACGCGCCCTGAAACATTATTGGGTGATACTGCGGTTGCGGTTGCACTGGATGATGAACGTTATGCTGATCTAGTAGGTAAAAATATAATCTTACCAATCACAGGTCGTGCAGTTCCTATCGTTAAAGACGAATATGTCGACAAAGAATTCGGTACAGGCTGTGTAAAAATCACCCCTGCGCATGACTTCAATGACTATGAAGTGGGTAAACGTTGCGAATTGCCAATCATCAACATTTTCAACAAAAATGCTGAAGTTCTTGCTGAATTTGAATACATCGCAAAAGCGGGCGAACAGATTTCTAAAACCATTCCTGCGCCTGCAGATTACATTGGTTTAGAACGTTTTGAGGCACGTAAGAAGATCGTTGAACAGGCTGAAGCTGAAGGCTGGTTAGACCAGATTCAACCTTATACATTAAAACCACCTCGCGGTGACCGTTCAGGCGTGATCGTTGAGCCATTACTGACTGACCAATGGTATGTAAAAATTGCGCCACTTGCGAAACCTGCGATTGAAGCAGTTCAAGACGGCCGTATCAATTTCGTTCCTGAGCAGTACAGCAACATGTACATGGCTTGGATGAACAATATCCAAGACTGGTGTATCTCACGTCAATTGTGGTGGGGTCACCGCATTCCGGCCTGGTACGATGCCCAAGGCAACGTTTATGTAGGTCGTAACGAGGAAGAAGTTCGGGCGAAAAACAACATCCCTGCCGATGTTGAGTTGAACCAGGATGAAGATGTACTGGACACATGGTTCTCTTCAGGTCTTTGGACATTCTCAACTTTAGGTTGGACTGGCGACGAAGCGAAAGACAAAGCCAACTACTTCTTAAATACCTTCCACCCGACTGATGTGCTTGTCACTGGTTTTGACATCATCTTCTTCTGGGTGGCACGTATGATCATGCTGACCATGCACTTCATGAAGAATGAAGATGGTACGCCACAAGTGCCATTTAAAACTGTGTACGTTCACGGTTTGGTACGTGATGGCGAAGGTCAGAAGATGTCTAAATCTAAGGGTAACGTACTTGATCCATTAGACTTGATTGATGGTGTGGATCTTGAAACCTTAGTACAAAAACGTACAACAGGTTTGATGAACCCGAAACAAGCAGCGAAGATTGAAAAATCAACCCGTAAAGAATTCCCTGAAGGTATTCAATCTTACGGTACAGACGCGGTTCGTTTCACCTTCTGTGCGCTTGCCAACACTGGTCGTGACATCAAGTTCGACATGAAACGTGTTGAAGGTTACCGTAATTTTGCCAACAAAATCTGGAACGCAACCCGTTTCGTGATGATGAATGTTGAAGGTCAAACGGTTGGTCAAACTGCACGTCCTGATCTTTGGGAATTACCTGAACAGTGGATCGTGAGCCGTCTACAAAAAGCGACTGCTGCGGTACAAACTGCGTTTGCAACGTATCGTTTAGACTTGGCTGCACAAGCAATTTACGAGTTCATCTGGAATGAATACTGTGACTGGTATGTAGAGCTGACTAAACCAGTTCTGAATGATGAAAACGTATCTGAAGAGCGTAAAGCTGAAGTTCGTCGTGTTCTTCTTTCGGTAATGGAAGCGTCTTTACGTCTTGCGCATCCGTTGATGCCGTACTTAACTGAAGAAATCTGGCAAACGCTTGCACCTAAACTTGGCATTACTGGCGAAACCATCATGCTTGCGCAGTACCCTGTTGCTGATGAAGCGTTGATGAACGACCAAGCTGAAGCAGATATGCAATGGCTTCAAGGTTTGATTGGTGCGGTACGTAACATCCGTGGTGAAATGGGTCTAGGTAATGCGCGTTTATTACCAGTTCTTCTGCAAAACACCACCGAAGCTGAAAAAGCACAGATCACTCGTATTGAAGCATTGTTTAAAGCATTGGCGAAAGTAGAAAGCATCACCTTCTTGGCTGATGGCGAGCAACCACCATTGTCTTCTTCTTCTGTAGTGGGTCACGTATCTGTTTACGTTCCAATGAAGGGCTTGATTGACCCGAAAGCGGAATTGGGTCGTCTGCAAAAAGACTTAGACAAGGTTCAAAAACAGCATGATCAAATTGCCAATAAACTTTCGAATGAAGGTTTTGTGGCAAAAGCACCTGCGGCTGTGGTTGAAGGCGAGAAAGTAAAACTTGCTGAGTTTGCTGACCAGTTAGCGAAGATTAAAGCGAATATGGAGCAGATTGCAGCGCTTTAATGTGTTGTTAGTTTGATCTAATTTGTAGTATAAAGGGCTGATTATTCAGTCCTTTATACATTTATATGCCATACATACAAACTTATAATTTTCATAAAAAGACTCTGAACTTCTGTAATGCCAGCAGACTAAAACCCTTTCAAAATGTTTTTACTATTATTACTGGTAATAATGCAACTGGTAAAAGTCGATTACTGAATTCAATTATTAGTACAACTCTAGATTCACCAGCCTATAACTTCAATAAAATTATTGCAATATCAAATACTTTAAACAATAAATTCCCTGATTTTTTTAATCCTAAATACATTAAACTAACAAATATCGAACACTCAGATTTACATAAGATAAAAAAAACACCTATTGAGACTGATGTTGATTATTTCAAATCAGAGCTTTATAGAATTTTTATCAATTATGGTTTACCAGTCAATTTATCTCGACCATATACTCTTAATTTAGAAAAAATATTACCTTTTGTTGCCATTAAATCGATTGAGCAACCATCAATTCTGAAAAAAATAAAAATATTATTCGATTTCCTAAATATTAAAGGAAACGTAAAACTCACATTTGAGATTAAAAATAGAAACAAGCTATTAAAAATATTAGAAGAGGTTTTACTTACTGTTTCAACAAGGCTTTGTTGCACAAAGATTTGAAATGCAAAGCGCCCCTAATTGAGCTAAATTTAAGGCGTAACTCGGGTAAGTGGTCGACCTAATTCCGTAAAT
>NZ_JBIUAT010000051.1:0-12075 GCF_044547685.1 Acinetobacter sp. NPDC052428 | reverse complement strand
AGCCCAAGTAGAAGGATAATCTTTTTCAGATTCAATCAATAATTGAACCGCTCTTTCTCTGATTTCAGGGGTATATTTTAATTTTGTCATCGGGACACTACGCTTCACTACGTCTTGCGAAGCAATGCTTCTCATCTCAGAATATTGACTCTCCGACAAACCCGGTACGGTTCAGCCTTCTGCATGACCACACCATAGCGATTCAGATATGGAACCGTCAGACTTCCACCACCAATACCAAAGATTGCTGATGCAACCCCAATCACACTACCTGCAGCAACTTGTTGACCTGATGAGGGTAACGTTTTCGTTGGGTCAATTGCTTTTTTGGCACCTGTAAACATCGTATATGCGACCCAAATCAGAAATAAGCCAACAATGATTTGTAGATGTAATCCTGATATCAAACCAGCAAAACCTGCCCCAAAAAAACAACCAATCGCCATAGGTGGCGCTAGATTTTTAAAAACAGGCCAAATCACAGCACCAGTTTTATGATGCGCCATCAATGAGCTAATCGAGGTTACAACAATGGTTGCCAAAGATGTGCCTAATGCGAGGTGCATAACCACATCGGGGTCATAGCCCATTTGGGTAAAGACAATAAAAAGCAGTGGTACAATAATCGTACCACCGCCGACACCAAACAGCCCTGCTGCAAAACCAGCAAAAGCGCCGATGACTAAAAAGGTTATAAGTTCCACAATAAACTAACTTTAAAAAGATAAAAGAATTAAGGCATTGAGTTAAGCGTGTTCCAACTGACCCACTTGATGATAAGCACGGTTAAAATACACCAGACTTTCTTCTTGATCGCTTTGTTGAACTTTAAGAACACGACACATGAAAACACTGTGTGTACCGACTTGCTGAATATCTTGAATCTCACAGTCAAAACTGACCAAGGCATCTTTCAAAATAGGTGAACCAGTTTCCATAGTACTCCAATCACCGAGTTTGAAACGATCTTCTGAGCTGAATTTACTTGAAGCAAAAGCATTTGAAAGCTGTTCATGCTGAGTACTTAGTACGTTTACAGCCAAGACTTTATTTTCAACAAAATGGGCATGTGAACGGGAGGATTGATTCATACAGACTAATAACATTGGCGGTGTATCCGTCACGCTACATACGGCAGATGCAGTAAATCCATGCATACCTGTTTCACCCGAAGTCGTAATAACATTCACTGCTGTGGTGAGTAAAGACATTGCATTTCTAAAGTCTGTTGCTTCAATCATCTCTTTCATCTCAAATGTACATATCACGTGCTCGTGCATAAAGCTGGACAAATGACCTTGCGATGATTTGTTCTGCTTCGCACGAGACTACGTTTGATTAAGCTTCTAGCTCTTTACGAACAATGGCAGCACCTGCGCTTAAAGCTTCAAGTTTGCCACTTGCCACTTGGCGAGATAGCGGTGTCATACCACAGTTAGTTGAAGGATACAGTTTATCTGCATCAACAAATTGCAATGCTTTGCGTAGCGTATTTGCTACTTCCTCTGCAGTTTCCACTTGAGTGGTTGCCACATCAATTGCACCCACCATCACTTTCTTACCACGGATCAATTCGATTAAATCCATTGGTACACGTGAGTTTTGGCATTCAAGTGAAATAATATCGAGCTTAGATTGTTGTAGTTTCGGGAATGACTCTTCGTATTGACGCCATTCATTACCTAAAGTTTGTTTCCAATCCGTATTTGCCTTGATACCGTAGCCATAGCAAATATGCACAGCGGTTTCACATTTGAGTCCTTCAAGCGCACGCTCTAAGGTCGGAATACCCCAATCATTTACTTCATCAAAGAACACATTAAATGCAGGCTCATCAAACTGAATAATGTCGACACCTACTGCTTCAAGCTCTAACGCTTCTTGATTCAGAATTTTGGCAAATTCCCAAGCCAATTTTTCACGGCTCTTGTAGTGACCATCGTAAAGTGTATCAATCATGGTCATCGGACCAGGAAGCGCCCATTTAATTTGTTGATTGGTTTGGCTGCGCAAGAATTTCGCATCGTCTACAAACACGGCTTTTTTACGAGAAACATCACCCACAACAGAAGGTACACTCGCATCATAACGATTACGAATACGCATCGTTTCACGCTTTTCGAAATCCACACCTTCAAGATGCTCAATAAAGGTGGTCACGAAATGCTGACGGGTTTGCTCGCCATCACTCACGATATCGATACCCGCAGTGACTTGCTCATGTAATGATAATTTCAAAGCATCACGTTTAGCTTCTAATAATTCTTCGCCTTCAAGCTTCCATGCAGACCATAATTTTTCAGGTTCAGCTAACCAAGACGGTTTTGGCAAGCTACCCGCAGTTGAAGTTGGGAGTAAAAGTTTCGGTTGTGTAAGCGCCATGTCTAATCTTCTTTGTCTAAATTCGTAAATCTGTTTATCAATTTAATGGATTAAGCAGCTGTTTCGATTTCGAAATTTGCAGCCCATTCATTTAAAATGTCTTGATAAGGCTTAATGAAGTTTTCTTCCGTCCATTTACCTTGTTTAACTGCAAGCTCACCACGTTCCACACGGTCATAGACCACACGTGTAAGTGAATAATCGCCATAGCTTAGACTTGGTTGATACACCACACCTGCAGGAGAGTTGGTGTTGTAAATTTCAGGACGATAGATCCGTTGGAAACTTTCCATGGTCGCAATAGCACTGATCAATTCAAAATCAGTATAATCACGGACTAAATCGCCAGCGAAATAGAATGCTAATGGTGCATTACCACCTTCTGGTTTAAAGTAGCGTACACGTAAACCCATTTTGGCAAAATATTCATCGGTACGTGAATATTCATCATTTTTGTATTCCACACCCAAAATAGGATGTACGTTGGCTGTACGGAAATACGTTTTAGAGGTTGAAACGCTTAAGCAAATGACAGGTTGTTTTTTAAATTCTGCTTTAAATACATCTGAATTGACTAAATGTTGATAAAGCTTGCCATGTAGATTGCCAAAATCTTCAGGTTTTTCACCTACACCACAACCCAATTGTGGCAATACCACACTGAAGTCGTAATCACGCACATAAGATGAGAAGCTATTGCCGATCATGCCTTCAATATGCTCACCTGTTTGATGGTCAATCACAACACTTTTAAGTGTTTCAATAAATGGGAAAGTTTGACCATTACCTTCAATATCAATTTCCGCAGAAATAATGTCAATCTCAAGTGAATAGCGATCACCTTTCGGGTTATCAACGGTTGCCAAGCTATTAAAACGGTTGTTGATCATCGCAAGGGTACGACGCAAGTTTTCTTCACGGCTTTCCCCACGTGCCAAATTGGCAAAATTTGTGGTTAAACGTGTGCTTTCTGCTGGCGTGTAGTTTTCATCAAAACGGATACGTTTAATTGAACACTCAAATGCTGTACTCATGGAGATTGCCACCTAAAAATTTTATAAAAAGCTAAATTTCTGAATGGCTGTATTTAAACGTGAATAAGAAAGTGAGTAAAACGATATAAATTCAGCTCAAGATGAGAAATACTCATCTTAATAAATTAAAGATTCTGAGGATTTTTAGTTATTCAGTAAGTTAAGCGGCTATCTAAAATCTTTATCTGAAATTGATAATGTTTTTTGCAACTCTACCAAAGATAATAAATCTCCAACTATCAAGTATGTGTAAATAACATAAAGATCAGCTTCTTGCCTAGAAGTAATAATATCATGAGAACCTTTCTGAGCAGCTTTGAAAATAGCATCTAACCGCTCGCCCAAATATTTCATCTGTGAACCAACGATTTCCTCAAATCTTTTAGAGTCTGACTGCTCATCAACATATGCAATAATTCGATTTATATAATTATCCACACCTAATTTAATAATTTTAGTTTCACCATTGTCTAAATTAATAGTCTTATCCTCTCTAGCAGGATAAATCACATCAGCAGTATCTTGTAATATTCGCCTACAACTATGAACAGCATTTGACCAATCCTCTGAATTTTCGGACGTTAAATTCTCATAAACAGATGCAAATTTTTGTGCTGATAATGGTACTAAATCTCCAATTTTTCCGTCTACAAACTTTCTTGTTCTAGAAAAAATATCTGACGTAATTTTTGAATATTTTAGCTCATAATATTTATTAGACACGTATTCGCATACAAAAGCTTGTCGTTTAGTTAGAAATTGAGAGTTCGTGCTAATACCATCTCTTAAACTCTTTCTTTCTAAAAAATTACTAGTGCCACCTGATGAAACAAATTGATTCGGATTAGCTGAACTTATTGAAACATTAGGATCATGTGCAATTTTTAGACTGTCCTTCATTGCTTCCAATTCAATCTCCATCGCTCCGATTGACCCTAACTTAGCTTTCTCTACGGTTTTTCCTTCTCCAGCTTTTTTACATAAGTCCCATATATCGGGTGTTAAACCATTTGGGCTTGAAGGATAACCACTACTTTCAAAGATAAAAATTCTTTGGTAATCGAATTCATTTAGCAATCTTGCCAATCTACTCGCCTTTAATGCGCAATTAGATAAAGAAGAGGTACTTAACTCAATATTACTAATAATTTCTTCACTTAATTTTAAAGCTTCATTCAATGACTCTTGATTAACTTGCAATGTTCTGCTTCCAAAGCATTATTGTAGTTATTCTCTTATATACTTTAGTTCTTATTAAATTTCAATTAGTGAATTTCTTTCATCTTAACCTTAGAAAATATCAGTATATCAAATCCTTACTATCTAATTAAATCGTTAAAATATAGGGTTTAGATTTAAACCCATATAACTATGTCAAACAAACTTGAACGTCAGAAATTGACTCTCCCAGCAGGTCACGACAAGCTTCTGCTTCACTCCTGCTGTGCACCATGCTCGGGTGAAGTGATGGAAACCCTAATTGAATCAGGCATCGACTTTTCGATCTTTTTTTATAATCCCAATATTCACCCTGTCAAGGAATATGAAATCCGTAAGGAAGAAAATATTCGCTTTGCAGAAAAACATAATATTCCTTTTATTGACTGTGATTACGATACAGACAATTGGTTTGCACGTGCCAAAGGCATGGAAAATGAGCCAGAGAAAGGTATTCGCTGTACCATGTGTTTTGATATGCGCTTTGAACGCACTGCCCTTTATGCAGCTGAAAATGGCTTCAGCCTAATTAGTAGCTCATTGGGTATCTCTCGTTGGAAAGATATGAAGCAGATCAATGATTGTGGGCATCGTTCTGCTTCACATTATGAAGGTATCACCTATTGGGACTACAACTGGCGTAAAAATGGTGGTGCTGTTCGTATGCTTGAAATCAGCAAGAAGGAAGAATTCTACCAACAAGAATATTGTGGCTGTGTATACTCCTTACGTGATACCAACCGTTGGCGTATGAGCCAAGGTCGTGATCGCATCAAATTGGGCGTGAAATTTTATTCGAATGCCATGGATGATGAAAGCTAAGCTTCAGTCGCCAGATACCAATTTTTCCAGGAACTGGTTCCACGGACTTCAATGGGTACAGTTGGAATCAGTTTTTCTTTTAGAACGTCAGTCTGTCCCACGGCTTTGGCAAGTCGGGCTTTCACAGAATGAATGCATTCACGATCTCCAAACTCACAGCGATCCAATGTCGTACCACCACAAGGACCATTCGCCAATCCTTTGGGACAAGTTTCAGGGCAAATATATAAAGTATCTCCTAACCTACATTGACCACAACTTTCACAACCTACGATCCCTTGCTTAGAGATAAATTCAGTTTTTAACAATGCTTTTGCTGCAGGCGCATTTTCCCAGAATGAGGCTTTAAAAATAAAATGCCCCATACCTTTGGCAATTTTGGACTCAAATAGAGCCTTGTGCATGAAATGCAATTGCTGATATTTAATAAGCTGGCTAGAGGATAGTTGGCGGGAATAATAAGCTAATTCTGGCACGAGTTCATTTTTAGTCTTCACTTGCCACAGTGCATTCCAGAGTGCTTCGAGTTCCTGTAAACCATAATGTCGATATTGTTCAATATATTTTTCTAAAAGCTTTTGCTCTTCAGGCTTATGGCATGCTGAAAGATGCACACCTGCAAAACTCAAATATTTACACATCAATATTTGTATAGCACAACGTTTATAAGCATTCTCAGTTCGTCCATCCTGTTCTTCCTGAGCCAACACTCGTAACATGTGT
This sequence comes from Acinetobacter sp. NPDC052428, assembly GCF_044547685.1. GTDB lineage: Bacteria > Pseudomonadota > Gammaproteobacteria > Pseudomonadales > Moraxellaceae > Acinetobacter > Acinetobacter lwoffii_G. The sequence continues at coordinate 5,896 of NZ_JBIUAT010000051.1, read as the reverse complement.
GGTGTAATCACAATTCCTGCGACCTTATGTTTCACCATAAAATTGGCACGTGCCAAACTAAGTGGCATAACACAAGCAAGTATATTTTGTGGGTATCGATGACGATTTAAAAAAGCCTTGGCTTGTTTTAAAGCCTCCATATCGTAACCCAACTGGGTAACGATAAAGTCTGCTCCTGCTTTAATCTTTTTGTGAAGTTTTAAATATTGTGCATCACGTTCAGCTTCAGCATATTTAAAGGGATTAAAAGCTACACCAATGTGAAATCCACCATAACACTTTGCGGCCATGACCGCATTTACAGACTCTAAATATCGGGTGCGATTCGTTCCATCTTGACCATTTGTATGCCCTTTTAACTTATCACCTGTGAGAAGCAGTAAATTTTTCTGTCCCGAAGCTTGAGTTGATTTTAAGAAGGTCTCAAAATCAGTAATATCCCGACCTTTCCCTGAATAATGGATGATTTTTTCCATTGATGAAGGAAATGTCTTCGCACATTCAAGTGGTGCCAAATCACTATCGGCATGCACTCGATCTGCCAAAGTGATCGCACATGGAAATTCTGCTAAAGACATTGGTACAGCAATGCCTTTAGCAGAACTTAAATATTCCAACAAAATACAAAACTGATTGTGCTTAAAATGGGAAGCAAGCTGTGACATAAAATAAAGTTCAAATAAAAATGATTGAAGCAGGTCGCTATTATATTCGACCTAACAGAATCAGCCCGATTAATCTTAATCAGGCTGATATAGAAAATTTTAGTCAACAATTATGCAATGAATCTATTCACTACATTCAATCAGGCAACTTTCTCATGAGATTCTCGCTCTAATGTGAAATGAAATGCCTATTCTTCAAGAATATTTTGATACGGCTTAATGAAGTTCTCTTCTGTCCATTTACCTTGCTTAAGATTCAATTGAACACGTTCAACACCGTCATAAATTTTACGAGTTAAGAGAAATCATCATTGTGAACAGACTATTTCTATAAGTTGATTCATCACAACATGTAATTTATAGCCATAGAACCGGCCCATTGAGCTTTTACCACGAGATGTAATTTTAGATAATGATTTATGGCGGTGAATAGGTTTGTGCAACAAAGCCTATTCTAATTAAAACTTGGATTTCATAACCATTAATTTACAGTACAACTATCAATAAAATCGCCCCACCATTGCATCATTTCCATACGCTGATTAAAATATTCTGCATGATTATAACTTGCACGGGTTTTATTTTTATCAGTATGAGATAGCTGTGCTTCAATCCAATTTGATTGAAATAAACCGGATTCATTTAATATGGTACTAAATGTCGATCGTAACCCATGAGAAGTTAATTCATTTTTAGTATATCCCATTTTTCTGATAATCAAGTTCAGGGTATTAAAATGAATAGGTTTATTATTATTTCGGGGGCTAGAAAACACATATTTCTCGCCATGAGACCAAACGAGTGCTGATTTCACAACTTCAAGTGCTTGATCAGATAGTGGAACAAAAAAATCAGGGATATCATGACCTAAAATAACCTTTCTTCTATATTGTTTAATATGTAAGGCTGGTATTTTCCATATTTTTTTATCTAGATCGAAGTGATATGGTTCACAAAGCAATAATTCTCCACCACGGACGCCTGTATATAATTTAAATAACAGGGCTTTTTTAATAATAGGATCTGTATTAATCTGATTTAATTTAGCTAAGAAATTAGATAGTTCATCTGAATTCAAATGAGGATAGTTTTTCTTAATCTTATTGTTGACTAATATTTTATGAAGTCCATGTGCAATATTATATTCACAATACCCCATCGCTACCGCATAATCATAAATCTGATTTAAATAACTATAGGCTTTCTTTACAGGTTCTTTTACATTTCTAGATTCTATCTTTTTAATAATCTTAACTAGATCATATCTTTTAATTTCAATAAATGGCATTAGTCCAATATTTGGATAAACATCCTGATCTAAACATTTTTTTGCGAGCTGAATTACACCGCATCGTGGTTCATCTTCAAAGGAATTTTTAATTTTAAATTCTAACCACTCTTCACAAATATCCTGAAAAGTTTTGATGTATTTTTTATGCAGTGGTTTATTTTCATAATTATTAAATTTATATTCATCCCGGACTGATCTGGCCTCTTTCAAGGACATTACAGGATATTCACCCAACTTCATGCGAGGACGTTTATTTGTCCCTGCAAGTGAATAGCGGTAACTCCAAGATTTACGTCCGTTTGGTTCTACCTTCAAACTTAAGCCGTCATCATCTGCCAGAAAATAGATTTTTTCCTTTGATTTAGCTTGACGTACCTTAATTTCAGTAAGACTCATGAATTTTTAACCTAACCACAAATGGCACTGCTCAATTGAATTATAGCAAATTTAAGCGATATTCATATGATGCGTATCATACGCATCACATATTTCTATAAGTAATTGTTAAATAAAATTTATATTTAGATTGGCTAGTCCTTAGTAACCAATTAATTAACCATTAATTTTGCAAGTCTTAAATTGGCATTTGAAGTGTAACCCCATGTTATGACTATTCACATTTCTGCTCTATGATTCATGGTTACTTATTAGTTATATTATTATGTCAGGAGCGATACAAGAATTAGGGTAACCTTATGGAAATAGCGAATACGAAATTACTAGCTGGCGCTTTGATAGCCCTAACTTTAACTATAGTTAGCCCTGTCGTACTTGCAAATGATAACAATGATATACGAAAGACTATTGTAGTTAAGTTTGCTAAAAAAGCTTACTCTGCAAATTATTACGGAAGGATAGATGGATACAAGTATGATTCCTACAAATTTTATGCTAAAAAAGGGCAAAAGTTAAAAGTGAAGTTGACTGGAGGAAATGTTGAAGCTTACTTATGGGGTAATCAATTAAAAGACTCCATCAATCTTGGAGAATATTCTCCAGAGCTTGATGATAAGGGTATTTATATTTTACCTGCTTCAGGTGAGTATGAAATTAGAGTATTACAACCTAGATCACAGGCAAGAAAAGATAAAAAACCTCAATACTGGATGAGTATTAACATTAAATAAAGACTTGCTAGATTTTTTTAAGCTTTTATACCAGGGTTCAAAAACTATTGCCAGTTAAACGGGGCGTGATTTTTACGTATATGTTTTTATATTAGTAAAAATGATATAGATACGTAATTCATAGAGATCGTTTCAATTTAGCAATCTCTAAATACATCTTGTAACTGGCATGTTGAATCCGTTCATTTGAGGGGGCGTATTGCTTCTGGACTTCATCTAAGAAAGGAGTTTCTTCACATAATTCAAAGTACCTTTCCATCGGTGTTTTACCTTGCAAAGCTGAATGTGGTCTCATCCAGTTACAGTAATGCTGCCATTCTGCCAGTTTGCTCTGAATTTCCTCTGAATCGATATCTACAGTAGCGTAGAACTCAGATTTATCAGTCTTTTGTGAGCGCTACCTTGCCATTCAGATGAGGTGAACCCGGTTTATTCGACCTAAATTTGATCCCATACTGCATCATTTTTTCTGTATTTTTTCAACAAAGAATTCTCGTTCACGATCGGTCTGTATTCGCTGTATGGGAAAAGGCATTTATTCAATTACACAGTTAAAAAGTCGAGTGTATTCGCAGCTGTTCGGCGTTTATATATCCTTAAAACGCGATATCGTGTGCAGTCATCGATAGATGTGTACTGATATATTCCAGGACCCAGTTTACAGGTATCCATTTGAATTCTATCGCCTGGTAATGAACGTTCATGACAAATGTAATCTATTTTACGACGGAATTTTTTAATCGGTTTGACTTAATGGGTGGATAGTACTTTATGGATAGTCGCCAAGGACAACGAGACTCCGTGCAGCTCATTAATTCTGTTTGCAAACGTCGAACACCCAGATTTCTAGCCGAGCGCATTTCCAATATTAAAGCTTCTAGCTCAGCATTGATTTTAGTATTTGGCGATTTTAAGGGACATTTACTATGACTACTTAATCCATCAATACCTTGTTCAGAATATCGTTTCCACCACTTGCGTAAAGTTGGTCTAGAAATGCCACATCTCCGACAAACCAGGCCAGCATTATTGGTCTCTTCAAATAATTTAACCCATACGAGTCTTTGTTGAATTTCTCTGTTCATAGACACCCATTATATTGAAGTGATGTCTATGAATCACACAGATTATCATAAGGCTTTTGAAACTGTCGCACCTCATGTTTGAATTCACCCATTAACAGAGTGCGAATTAGTCCTTGATCATGTTTGACCACATTTCAAGGAATAGTGTCCAACTTTCGGTATGCAGATTATGGTGTGGGGTTCTCTTAAAGTTTAAACCTTATTATTTTACTTCAGTAATGCTGATTGGCTGGTCTTTTACAAATTCAACAACCCCTTCACCACGTTTAAAGTGAATTGAAACTCCATTATTATTAGCTAAACGAATACCACTACCAGCAACTGTTTGCTTTAAACGATATACCATGCCTGAGTTATCAGTCATTAAAGCAGTTTCAAAGTTATCCGATGATTTCAGAAAAATTAATAAACCATTCGGACCAGAAAATTTAAGGACCTGCGTATCAGCTGAAGTATTGCTTGTAGCCTTATCTTGTAAAGTTTCAGTCTTTGGACTCGAAGTACACCCAGTCATTGCTAAAACTAACAAAGTTAAACTTAAAAAATATTTCATTTAACTACCTTTTTCATCTGTAAATCATAGGTGTATTTATACTAATTGTTATAATTTAACAATAAAACAAATATTACTTTTTTTTACATAAAAAAGCCATAAATCGCATTTTGAACCTTACCGGATTTATCGGAGATTTTTTTATTTAAGTTAGGCCACCTGACTTAACGGGTTAATCTTATCATAGTACATTGCTTCAAACTCAAAAGGCGATACATAACCCAGTGCACTGTGTACATGCTTTTTATTAAACCAATCTACCCAATTTAATGTCGCAAGTTGTACATCTGCTAAACTTTGCCAATCTGCTTTTAAATATTCAATCACCTCTGTTTTGTATAAGCCATTCACCGTTTCAGCCAAAGCATTATCGTATGAATCACCAGTTGTACCGACTGACGCTCGTAAATTTGCTGCTTCTAGACGATTGGTATAGCGAATGGAAAGATATTGCACACCTCTATCGGAATGATGAATTACATTCTTTGGCATACCTCGATCATGCAAAGCTTGTTCTAATGCATCAAGCACCATATCTGTATTCATACGTGTTGATACTTTCCATCCAACAATTGCTCGTGAAAACACATCAATAATAAAGGCGGTATAGACCCAGCCTGAATTTGTTTGAATATACGTAAAGTCACTCACCTGAGATACCGTCTTGGTAGTCAATCAATAATTGAACCGCTCTATCTCTGATTTCAGGGGTATATTTTACTTTTTTCATCGGAACACTACGCTTCGCTACGTCGTGCGAAGCAATGCTTCTCATCTCAGGAAAGTTGGTCTCCAACAAACCCGGTACGGTTCAGTAAATTAGATAGATTGGTTCAATATAAAGCATGTACATAGCTGCATTCGTTTATTTACCCTGTTTTGGATATTGACCCATGTAAATGATGAGATTAAGCCATTAAATAAAGTAGCCCAACTTGAATAAAAAGCCTCTGACAAACCTCACAGGGTTGAAGTGCTGCCTTTCATTCAAAATTTCAGGCAGCACATTTATACATTTAAGCGTCGGTTTAAGCTGGTAGTTTACTCGCCAAAACATCTACTTTTTCAATAGACGGTGGCTCTGAAAATAGCTCTTCGGCCTGAGCCATCAACGCAGCTGCAACCTTGCCAGATAAATGTGCTTGGCGACCCGCCTCATCAGGAAATGCATCAAA
>NZ_JBIUAT010000050.1:0-12571 GCF_044547685.1 Acinetobacter sp. NPDC052428 | reverse complement strand
CCTGAATCCTAGTCGTTAAAGTGTTTGTTTGCACTCATATTTTAACTGTTAGGACTCAGGTTTTTTTATTTAAAGCAAACTATGGGACAGCAGTGCGCTGAGGCGTCCTTTTTTATTATGTAGATAAGATACTCTAGATTAGAAGATGCTATTTATTAGTTGATAGCTATCTTATTGTTTGATAGGTATCTCTTAAACATAAAAACCGCCTAAAAAGCGGTTTCTGTTTTTATATTTGACTATCTAAATAGAAAGTATGAGTCCAAATTTGGAGGGTGATAGATATTTTGTAAGTGAGAAAAAAGCATCATTCCCGAAATTAAAAAGGCCAATATTGTTATTACAGAGCTATATAATCGCATTCATTACTTATCAAATTTACCAGTACAGCAGATTACTCTTATTTTGTTCTCATGACAATGGAAGCTTAAGCTTATTGAAATCACTATAAATTTTTAAAATTTTATTTTTTAATAAATAAAATAAATATATATATAAGAAAACTTGATTAATTAGATTTTTCGTGTATAGTTAACTTAATTAGAAAAAAGTCTTGTTTCGGTAAATCTTCTTTAAGTATCGTAGTTTTAGTCATAATCCTTCGTTTTTTTTCAGATTTTAAGTCTCATTCTTTATTATTTCAAAGTTATAATCAGTCTATAAAATGACTAAAAAATTATTAGGATATATTATGTCAAACTCAAATGTTGTTAAAGGTACTGTAAAGTGGTTCAACGAAACTAAAGGTTTTGGTTTTATTCAACAAGAATCAGGTCCAGATGTTTTTGCTCATTTCAGCGAAATTGCGAGTTCAGGTTTTAAAACCTTGCTTGAAGGCCAGCTGGTTGAATTCAGTGTAGCTCAAGGTCAAAAAGGACCGAATGCTGTAAATATTGTTGCTATCTAAGCAAGAATAAACAGTAAAAAAAAGCACTTAATAAGTGCTTTTTTTATCGTTCAAAATTTAATTTTAAGTTATTTTCCAAATTGGAAAAATCTTTAGAAAAACAGGATTCAAGTTGTTAAAAATAAATGATTTAATTGCAAAATCTAAAAATGGTACTGAAATTATTGTTTCGTTAATTCCTCTCAATAAAATGCAAAATACACGTCAGGGTTTAAAAAGAATTGAAGTGGGTAAAAGAGTTCTTCTTTCATCTGGAGTTGAGGTGGATTTAAACTTAGATGGCCGTACATTCTATACTTCTCTAAATAAATTATTTAAGCTAAATCATAAAGTTATTTAAAGATAAAATTCAGAAATATCAATTTTTAGTGGATATTTTGCCACTTTAACTATTATTAAAAGGTATAGATATGCTTAAACAAAGTATCAGTGTGAAGGATCAGTTTGGGGCTCAACACGCTATTCAAGCAACAGTCGATCATCATTTTTCTAAAACACAATCTCATTCCAATATAAAACATATCACTGTAGATGGTGAAGATATTCGTCCCAGTTTTGAAATGTGCTTTCAAAGTACATTAAGTGGAAAAATTTTCAAAATTGTATAGATCATTCCTAAGTGACTTAGGTTCATCACTTCAGTGAGAGATAAGCTGAGCTGAATTGAAAGGATCCTAATCTGCCCCCGAAGCTTGAATGTTCTTCATCTGATTTGAAAGCTGCTTTTTGAAGACGGTTACGTTCATGCGTGCTATTGATCCATATCCGACGACCTGGATGAGATCTAGCCCATAATTCCAAAGACCGGATTGAAACTCTTATCAATATCAGTGATTTCGATCTTTGAGTATTTTCATTGATTTTTATGCAATGCATCTTAGTGTTATTCCGCAGTTTTGCTATAGTAAGAGCAATTTTGGATCAACATCAGGACTATGTTATGTCAGCTACACCACGCATTGGGATCTTGGGTGCAGGCGGTCGTATGGGGCGTATCCTTATTCAGGCTGTGCATGAAGCAGGTTATCAATTGGCGGCTGCGGTAGAACGCCCTGAAAGTACATTATTAGGTACAGATGCTGGCGAACTTGCCGGAATTGGTGCAACAGGTGTTAAGGTCGTGGGTAGCCTTACCGATGTAGTCAAAGACTGTGATGTCGTGATTGATTTCACTGCGCCAGCAGCGACCGTCAATCATCTGAAAATTTGCCGTGAAGCTGGTGTCGCCATCGTGATTGGTACCACAGGTATGAATGACGAGCAAAAAGCCTATCTCGATCAATCTGCGACAGAAACTCCTGTAGTTTATGCAGCAAACTATTCAGTGGGTGTGAACGTCTCGATCAAACTGCTTGAACTGGCCTCTAAAGTTTTTGGCGATACGGTTGATATCGAAGTGATTGAAGCACATCACCGTCACAAAGTAGATGCGCCATCGGGTACAGCTTTGATGTGGGGTGAGGCGATTGCGGAAACTTTGGGCCGTGACCTGAAAGAAGATGCAGTGTATTGTCGCGAAGGTCATACCGGGCCGCGTGAGCGTAAGAGCATTGGCTTCCAGACTATTCGTGGTGGCGATATTGTCGGTGAACATACTGCAATGTTTATTGCCGATGGGGAACGTGTAGAAATTACTCATAAAGCCACCAATCGCATGAACTTTGCTTCTGGTGCGGTACGTGCTGCGGCTTGGGTCGTAGGCCGTGAAGCGCGTAAATATGATATGAAGGACGTGCTTGGTTTTAACGATATTCAGGTTTAAAACCGAGTCAAAATCATTTATAAAAAAATCTACAACTAAAATAAGACGAATAAAAAATGCAAAAAATGATTTTCCTGCTCTGTGCAGTGGCGCTTGGTGCCATTGCGCAGGCCAAGCCTGTCGGGACGCCTAAACTCAGTATTCATAAAAACAATATCAAGGTCTGGACCTATCAGAATGAACAAAACCCGGTCTTTCTCTATAAAGCTGAAACCACATATACCGCACCGCTTGAAAATGCCGTGTCCCTGATTCTGGATATCGAGCAGGCGGTACAATGGGTACCCTATATGGGCAGCATCAAGGTCTTGTCCCGCGATGATAAAAAAGGCGATTTCACTTTGTATATGGTGCTGGATTTTCCATTTCCCTTAAAAGACCGTGACCTGATTGTGCAGGGTAAGATGATCAAGGAAGCCAATGGTCAGATCACCATCAAGAATAAAGCCATCCAAAGTGGCTATCCTTTAAACCCGGCTTATGTGCGTTTAACCGATTATCAGGGTGACTGGACTTTTCAGAAACTGGCCAATAATAAGGTCAAGGTTTCAACCTATGGTTATGCCAATCCGGAAGGTTCCATTCCTTTGACCTTCGTAAATATGTTTGTGCAACAGCAGCCTTATCAGATGCTGCAGAAGATGAAGACCGAGCTGGCCAAGCCTTCACCTATTGCGATTTTGCCTGAAGCCCTGCAATAAAAAAGACCCAATCGCTGGGTCTTTTTAACAGCTAAAAATAGGCAGGATTTAAGCTGTAAAATCTGCTTTAAGTACAATCCGGTAACGGGCTTTGCCAGAATGCAGATGTTCAATCGCCTGGTTCAGTTGTGACATCGGGAAGACTTCAATTTGCGGAGCAATATTTTTACGTGCAGCAAATTGGAGTAACTGACGTAATGCCGCCGGCGAACCTGTCGGTGAACCGGTAACTGACTTGGCTCCACCAATCAGCATGCCAGCCGGAATCTGCATCGGCTCAAGTGGTAAACCCAGCATATGCACAGTGCCATTCGGTGCCAAAGTTGCCAGATAAGCCTGCCAGTTCAAGGTGACATTGACAGTACTCAGTAATAAATCAAACTTGCCACGCTGGGCTTTTAATGCAGCGACATCACGACTGTTCACTACATGGTCAGCGCCCATGGCTTTCAGTTCATCGGTCTTGTCCAGATTTGATGTGAAAGCCGTAATCTCACAGCCCCAAGCTTTGAGCAGTTTAATTGCGATATGACCCAGACCCCCAATCCCGATCACGCCAACATGATGAATAGCCTGAATCTGGTGTTTCAGAATCGGATCGAATACGGTAATCCCGCCACAGAGCAGAGGGCCGGCACTTTCAGGATCCAGATCTTCAGGCAGGGGAATGACCCATTGCCAGCCAGCACGGACCTTGTCGGCAAAACCACCGGCATGTCCGACAATAGTCGCCACTTGGCCGCCAGTACAGAGTACCTGCTGACCTGAAATACACGGATCGCAATACTGGCAGCTTTCCGCAGTCCAGCCAATGCCAACCCGTTGTCCCACTTTCAGGCCTTTGGCTTCGCCACCCAGTTGCGTGATGATGCCGATAATCTCGTGTCCAGCCACGACCGGATAAACGGATGAACCCCAGTCATTATTGAGGACTGAAATATCAGAATGACACAGGCCACAGTATTCTACTTTGACTTCGACCTGATGTGGCTGTAGTTCACCAGCATCGAATTGATAGGGTTCGAGTGCAGCACCTGCTGACATTGCAGCATAAGCGTGGATAATATTATTCGACATAAATTCAGTTCTTATTTGAATGGGAGGATTTTGTTTTAAAGTGACAATGATTTTCGTGATCATCGACCATACCAACGGCCTGCATAAAGGCATAGCAAATGGTGGGTCCAACAAATTTAAAACCGGCCTTTTTTAAGGCTTTTGACATGATCTGGCTCTCAATGGTTTGTGCGGGTGCCTGACGATAATCCGCAACATCATTATTCAGTCGTGGTTGCTGGGCAAAAGACCAGAGCCATTGCCCTAAATTGATGCCTTGCTGTTGCAGCCTGAGCCATGCTTGGGCATTCTCGCGAATGGCATGCAGCTTGCCACGATGACGGATCAGGCGAGCATCCTTAAGCTTGAGTTCGAGTTGTTGATCTGTAAGTGCTGCAATCGACTGAATGGAATATTGAAAAAAATGTTCACGATACGCTTCACGTTTTCTGAGTACGGTAATCCAGGCTAGACCGGCCTGCTGTCCTTCCAGACACAGCATTTCAAACAGGCGATTTTCATCCAGCAGGGCTTGTCCCCATTCCTGATCATGATAGGTGATATACAGCGGATCATTGGAGCACCAGCCACAGCGTTGCAGAGTCATGCCATGCTCCTTGTTTTTATGGTTTTATAATTTAAACACAGCCCATTGATCCTGCTGATTGTCCCAGTACGACAGTTCAGCCTGATCCAGATCGCTAAATTGAATCCACATGTCTTTACCACTTTTGTCGGTATAACCGGTACTGATCAGCAGCGCATCTTCGGTAATTTCCATCACCCAGCCCTGGTAGCTTTGACCATTCAGCACGATTTTTTGTTGATTGCCTGATTCAGCAAATTCTACCAGACGGTTGATCAACGTTTCTGACATGTAAATATCCTAAAATTAACGTAAATAGGGGTAGGGGTTGACCACACCGCGCCCCTTGCCCTGTAAATAAATACCATAATGCAGATGTGGTGCAGTATGTCGGGCATTACCGCTATTGCCGACATAGCCGATGAGCTGGCCTTTTTTGACAGCATCACCTACTTTCAGGCCGCGTTTATGTCCATCCAGATGTGCATAATAATGCCAGGAGCCGCCCGGACCGAGAATCCAGACTACTTTACCACCCAAATTGTTATTGCGTAAATCTGCAATCAGACCTTCTGTGGCACTAAAGACTTTGGTTCCACGTGGAGCCATGATATCAATGCCCTCATGCAAACGTCCGCGACTGCGCGACGCCCCCCAGGTATCCTGTAATTCACGTGCCTGTACACGTGCCACCGGGATAGGCAGTGAAGAAGGCATTCGCTTATTTTGCAGTTTTTGTACCAGTAGCGGATTTAACTGTGCAGAAGAAGGTTGTTTCGGCGTACTGCTACAGGCGGTCAGTAATATGGCAATCAAAGCCACCCAGGTCAAAGCAAGGTATTGGCGCACGCTATTCATCCTTAAATATTGGCAATGCTCATTCTGAGCTGATCGATTTTTTGCTTTGTCCAGACTATGTCATAGATTAACGGCAAAGATCAATTTTTTCATTGCTGTCGGCAGACCGCAATCAATGGCTGTCTCTGGACGCATCCAGTTGCCTTGCAGTTCAATCGCCAGATGTTCCTGCTGATCTTGATCCACTGCGAAAACGGTTGCTTCAAGCTGCCAGGTGAAGTGGGTGAAACTGTGGCTGATCTGGACTTTTTTGAGGATATTTTTCAGGCCAAGCTGCTGACATTGCTGTTCGAATTCATGGGCATTTTCAATAATTGGCAAACACCAGAGTCCGCCCCACAGGCCACTGTTGGGTCGTTGTTGCCACAGCCATTCATTAGAGGACTGAATCAATAATACTTGTGCTGAGCGCACTGGCACCGGTTTTTTGGCTTTCTTGAATGGTAATTCATTTTCCAGACCTTGCTGATGTGCTTTGCAATGTTGCTGCATCGGACAATATAGGCACAGTGGTTTTTTCGGAGTGCAGACCGTAGCACCGAGATCCATAATCGCCTGGGTATAATCATGATTACGTTCGACCGGACATAATTCTTCAGCCAGTTGCCATAAAGCACGTTCATGAATGGGTTTGGACAGATCATCTTCAATTGCGAAGAAACGCGACAACACCCGTTTGACATTGCCATCCATGATCACGCCGTATTGGCGTAAACCCAGTGACATTAAGGCACCAGCGGTGGAACGGCCGATCCCCGGCAAGGCAATCCATTGTTCCAGGGTTTGAGGAAACTGCTGCTGTGCTGTCACCATGCCGGCAGCTTTGTGCAGGTTACGGGCACGGGCATAATAGCCCAGTCCTGCCCAGTAAGGCGCGACCTCATCCCAAGACGCTTGACCCAAGTCCTGAACGGTCGGAAAACGCTGAATAAAGCGTTCATAATATTGCAGCACAGTTTTGACCTGGGTTTGTTGCAACATGATTTCAGAGACCCAGACTTTGTAGGGATCATCTGTCACCTGCCAGGGCAAGTCATGACGACCATGCACATCAAACCATTCTAACAGGGCATCTGAAAATACAAACATGGATAAATAGCAACTGAATAAGCAGCAGCCATTATAGCGGAATCGGCAGGCCTGAAATGTGAAAAGTAGATAAAAACTGCGGAGTAGTGTGTATGGATATCGGCTTAATAACACAAACAATAAATGCTCCGAAGAGCATTTATTTTAAAACAGCAAAGATTTAGTCGCTAATCCCCCAACGTTCATCCAGCTTCAATACTTTGTCTTTATAGCGCGGAATAATATGAATATGCAGATGTTCGACCTTTTCCTGAAACACTTCGCCATCAATAAAACCGACATGGAAACCGGCGGGCTGGTAACGTAAATTGAGCTCATTACGTGCCTGTTCGAGCAAAGACATCAGGCTTTTACGTTCTTTGTCCGTCACTTCAAAAAATGAAGCCACATGCCGGAGTGGAATCACTACACAGTGACCTTCGGATAATGAATTCGGTTCAGGCAGCACTACACCATAATCATTTTTGGCAATGACATCATATTCGTCATAGTTACAGTAAGGGCAGTTGGTTTCAGCCATAGTCAGCATTCTCCTCTGGTAGGATTTATCGTTCTTTTCTTCAATGATTCTTTAAAGTGCTCAGCTTGATTTCAAGTCGAGCACTTATATCTATTTAAGCCAAATGACGTTCCAATAAGGCATACATCGCCGCCAAGCTTTTTTGTTCCGCTTCAGCATTGTAACCAAGATCCACGCCATTGGCTTTGGCCCGTTCGTCGGCGAGCGGGTTGCTAAAGCCATGTTTTGCATCTTCAAAGACAATCACCTCATGCTCGACGTTGGCCGCATGCATTTCTTCACGGAAACTGGCGACATCATCTAAGGTGACCATGCTGTCTAGCTCACCGTGCAAGACTAGTATTTCGGCCTGAACCTGACCTTCTTGAGCCGGTGCTTTGGCAGTAAGTGTCCCGTGGAAGGTGGTCACTGCTTTTAAAGGGGCATTGGCACGCGCCAGATCCAGCACCACTTTACCGCCGTAACAAAAACCGATGGCAGCAAGTTTCTCTGCATTGACTTCATCCTGTGCTGCCAAGGTATTTAAAGCTGCTGTCGCACGATCAACGATGGTGTCCGGATCTTCAAAGGTCTGCATCATCCACTGGTAGGCCTGATCAGAATGGGTGGTCACTTTTTTGTCACCATACATGTCAATCGCCAAGGCCGCATAGCCATGTTCTGCAAGTTCGCGAGCGCGCTGTTCGGTATATTCATTACGACCCCACCATTCTGGTGCGACCAGCACACCTGCAAGGGGTGCATCTGTTTCTGGAGCGGCAAAATAGCCAATCAATACGCTACCATCCGGCGCAGTATAATGAATTTCACGGGTCTTGATTGCTGCCATGCTGACGTCCTCTATTCTTGTTGAACCGTTTAATTAACATATAACATAGCAAAACTGATCTGAATGTGACATGAAAACATTCGATTAATTATGCTTCATCCATATAAAAAAGAGAGGCCGCTATCGCGCCTCTCTGATTGAGTATTTAAAAAAACAGTATTGATTACTTCATAATTTCCAGTAATTCCACATCAAAAATTAAGGTACTGTTTGGCTCAATCACATCACCTGAACCAATTTGTCCATAGGCCAGTTCTGCAGGAATGAAGAAGCGGTATTTGGCACCTTCTTTCATCAGTTGCAGGCCTTCAGTCCAACCGGTAATCACTTGGGTGGTACGGAAGACCACAGGCTGATTGCGGGCAATTGAACTATCAAAAACCGTACCATCAATCAAACGGCCTTCATAATGTACGCGGACATTGCTATCGGCTTTTGGCGATTTGCCTTTGCCTTGCTGAAGAATCTGATATTGCAGGCCAGATTTAGTCGTTTTTATCCCTGCTTTTTTGGCATTTTCTGTCAGAAAAGCCTGACCGATTTTGGTATTTTCTTCAGCTTTTTGTTTTAATTCAATCAGCTCTTTGGCTTCACTTTGACGTTTAAACTGAGTCAGCACTCGAGCCATGTCTTCTTCAGTTAAAGTGGATTGTTTTCCGGCAGCAGCAGCTTTTAAACCGGCACTGAAAGCATCCAGATCAATCCCTTGCAAAGAGTCGGCATTACTTTTTCCCATCAGATAACCAAAGCTATAACCGACCTGTTCAGCTTCCGGGCTTTTATTGGTCACATCTTTGGCAAGCAGATTGCCAGAACTTAGCAGTAAAACCATCAAGCTTATTTGTATTTTCATATTTATTCTCAAAATAAAGGAGAGCGCATTGCTCTCCTTATTTATAGATTATTTGACTTCAATGAGTTCCACATCAAAAATCAAAGTACTGTGTGGAGGAATCGTCCCTGGCACGCCTTGTTCACCATAACCAAGTTGAGATGGGATATACAGGGTCGCTTTACCGCCTTCTTTCATCAGTTGCAGACCTTCAGTCCAGCCTGGAATCACTTGATTGAGTGGAAACTCAATCGGCTCGCCACGTTCAACCGAACTGTCAAATACAGTACCATCCACCAGTTTGCCGGTGTAATGGACTTTCACGATTGAAGAAGCAGCCGGCTGTTTGCCCATGCCTTCTTTGGTCACTAGGTATTGCAAACCGGAAGCTGTGGTTTTTACACCCGCTTTTTTGGCATTTTCAGTCAGGAAACTGTCACTCGATGCTTGTGCCTGTTTAGTGCTATCGAGTTGCTTTTGCTGCATTTCTTTCTGGAACTGTTCGTAAGCTGCCTGTAATTCTTCTTCAGTATACGCCGGTTCAGTACGCGCATGTCCTTCACGTACGCCTGTCACAAAGCTATTAATATCGAGTTCAGGTGGGGTTTGATGAGCCACTTCATAACCGAGAGCATAGCTGATTTTAGAAACAGCAGAGGCATCTTTAGATGCTTTAGTCGTTTGAGCAGCTGGGTTTTGAGTTGCATAGTAAACAGGTACTAGCGCGGCACCGCCTAGAAGAACAGCGACAGCAATCGGTAAGGCCTTGCTCATGTATTATTCCAATCTAATGTTATCGTTGAGGTTCATTCCATCTTAGCAGAAAATTTTGAGAAATCTTGCAGAATGGGTGGTTTTTTAGCAAGCAAATATCGCAGTTTGGTAGAGCTTTAAAAAAATAAAAAAACCAGCAATGGCTGGTTTTTTTATTCAAAAAGATCAACTGGTTTTTGTTTTGGTTTTATAGCTATAAGTATAATCATAGCTATAACTACCACCTGCTGAACGCTGGATATCATTCAGGATAAAGCCATTTACGGTACTTCCCGCTTGTTTAAAACGGTTCACTGTCAGTGCCAATTCCTTCATTTGTGTTTTTGCATAGCGGGCCACCACCAGATTGAGTCCGACATATCGGGACACGATGATCGCATCCGTGACCGCCAGGACAGGAGGCGTATCAATTATAATATGATCATAGTGTGGTGTCAGGTGTTGCAGTAATTCCTGAAACCGTACCGAATTGAGAAGTTCGGATGGATTGACTGGATTTTCACCACAGGTGATGACGCTGAGGTTTGCTACATTGGTGCTTTGCACCATCTGTTCCAAGGTAATTTGCTCATTCAGGTATTCAGTTAATCCATATTGATTATCCAAATCAAAATATTTGTGTATATGACCACGACGCAAGTCCGCATCAATGATCAATACGCGTTTATGTTTTTCTGCCATGATGACTGCCAGATTGCTGGAAACAAATGATTTTCCAACTCTAGGCGCTGGACCCGAGATCATAATAATATTGTTTTTGGCCTGAGACAGAGCGAAATGACTTGCTGTCCGGATGCTGCGCAAGCTTTCGATCGCCATATCATCACTATGTTTAAGGGCTAATAAGAAAGGCAGTTTTTTCTTTTTCAGCAGTTTCAGTCCCGGTTTCTGAACAGGGGAGTGTGCAATATTGGCATAGACGGGAAGATCCAGCTGGTATTCTATTTGGCTACTATCTTTCACTCCAGAACGGAACATATTGCGGAATAATGCCACCAGAATTCCCAAGAAAGTACCGAAGCAAAAAGTTAAGAACAGAATTAATGGCTGTTTCTGTTTAATCACGTCAATCGGTTCAAGCGCAATATCAATAACATGCACATTGCCAATCTCGCCGGCTTTGGCAATTCGCAGTTGTTGGTAGGAATTGACCAAATTGGTATACAGTTGTTGTTTGACTTCGACTTCACGAGACAGTTGTAAATACTGGCGTTGTATTTCTGGAAGATTTTTAAGTGTCGTATTCAGCTCACGAATCTTGCCATTAATCACACGAAGTTGAGCAGTAACTTCTCGCATGGTCGGATGTGCTGCTGCATATTTGGCACCTATTTCCGCCTGTCTCTGTTCGAGTAGAGCTCGTTGTGTTTCTAAAGTCACACTCTGATTTAAATATAATTCTGACTCCCGGGTGATGTCGACAGTATTATGCTGTTGACGGAATTGGTTAAAGACCCGCTCTGCATCATCCAGCTGTTTTCTTAAATCCGGTAATTGAGCATCCAAGAAAGCGAGGGTCTGAGCAGTTTCTGCCGAACGACGGGTAATATTATTTTGGCTATAAATTGGCTTTGTTGCACAAAGATTTGAAATGCAAAGCGCCCCTAATTGAGCCAAATTTAAGGCGTAACTTGGGTAAGTGGTCGACCTAATTCCGTAAATCTGTTAAGGACTGCTACACGTGCATGGATCTCATTCACTTGGCTTTGAAAGCTCCTTGCACTCAGTTTATCGCCCAATAATTTAATGCAATGCATCTTGGTTTCTACCAAACTTCGCCGATGATAGCCTGACCATTTTTTCCATAGTGTCCTGCCTAAACGCTTAACTGTTCGAAGTAATTCATTTCGCTCTAGCGAGCTACTCTTTGTATCTTTCCATGGTTTCGCATTTTTTCTAGGTGGAATCACCGCATGCCCTTGCCGATCTGCAATGAACCGTACCGGGTTTGTCGGAGACTTTTATTTAAGTTAGGCCACCTGACCTAACGGGTTAATCTTATAATCGTACATTGCTTCAAGCTCAAAAGACGACACATAACTCAGCGCATCAAGCACCATATCTGTATTCTTACCACGCCATACACCTTGTATTTCAAGATTTTGCATCAATCGAGAACTGTATAGCGCGCAATAACATAACTTCTCGTTGCAGTTGTTGCCAGACTTTACGAACGCCATACCGGCCCGAACTTTCTTTCCAAATTCGTTTGATTTGCTTAGCATGATGAAAATCATGTAGATCTCGTTTTGCTCGATGTTCCCTTGCGAAGCGATGCGCTTCTCATCGCAGGAAAGTTGGTCTCCGACAAACCCGGTACGGTTCAGGTCATTTATTTAGCAACTTCAAATGCTGCTAAAAAATGGACCATGCCAACTCAAAATTGGCGTTTAGCAATGAATTGGTTTACGATTCAGTTCGATGATCGATTAAAAGATCATTTATAAAAAATGAGACTCACACAAAATAATTTACAGGCTCGTAGAAACATGAAAATACATTCTTTTGGTGAACACAATAACATTACTTTATCTAATAATTGTATTGAAGTTCGAGGTGCACGTGAGCATAACCTTAAGGATGTAGATGTTTCTATCCCAAGAAATGCACTTGTTGTTTTCTCAGGTGTATCGGGTTCAGGAAAATCATCACTTGCT